>NZ_CP023994.1:1500000-1748063 GCF_003194085.1 Aurantimicrobium photophilum
GTTGCTGAACACTACGGTCTGGACTTTAGATGGACACTCACCGGGTTCAAGTGGGTTTCCCGAGTGGAGAACTTGGCCTTCGGCTATGAAGAAGCCCTGGGCTATCTCGTGAACCCCGGCACTATTCGTGACAAGGACGGAATCTCAGCTGCCGTTGCTCTCTTGAGCATCGTGAGCGAACTGAAATCACAGGGTTCTACTTTGAGTGACCACCTCGATGAGTTCAGCATGACCTTTGGCCACTTTGCGAGCGAACAGATTTCACTCCGAGTTTCTGACTTGTCAGAGATTCCTCGCCTGATGACGAGTCTGCGTTCTTCGCAGCCTGCAGGTATTGGTGGGATTGCAGTGGCAACCGTCGATGACCTTCTCGCAGGAAACTCCGACTTCCCACCCAGCGATGTGTTGAGATTCTGGCTGGAAGATGGTTCCCGCATTATGGTTCGCCCCAGTGGAACCGAACCCAAACTCAAGGTCTATATCGACGTGGTTTCTCGCGAGGGTGAATTAGCCCAACGCAGAAACGACGCTGCACAGAGGCTCTCAGCCCTCGCTTTCGGGATGAAAGAGCTACTCGGGCTCTAATTCCTATTCAGCCGTAATGCGTTCAGCAATGAGCGAGGTGCGAGGCACGAAAGAGCTGGCATCACCGATGACATATGCGCCTTCAACTGCTTCCAGCGCGCGCTCAAAGCGTGCGGCATCGTTGGCATGGAGGGTGAACAGGGGATCGCCCTTGCGAACCATGTCACCTGGCTTGGCGTGGAGATCAATACCTGCCGCGTGGATAACCGCATCCTCTGCACGTGCACGGCCAGCGCCAAGTCGCCAAGCAGCAATGCCGAACGGAAGTGCTTCCTGGTGAACCAACATGCCATCGCTCTCAGCAAGAACAACGTGTGATTCAGAAGCGGTGGGCAGGGCCGCGTCAGGGTCTCCGCCTTGAGCAGAAATCGTGGCCCGCCACGAATCCATTGCTTTGCCGTTGCGGAGATTCTCCGCAACTTCCACATCGTGCATGCCTGCCATATTGAGCATCTCGGTGGCCAGTGCCACCGTTAACTCGATAACGTCACCGGGGCCGCCACCAGCCAACACCTCAACAGATTCTCGAACCTCATTGGCATTACCAATGGTGAGGCCGAGAGGGATATTCATATCAGTCAGCAACGCCGTGGTGTTCACGCCGGCATCGGTGCCGAGGGCAACCATGGTGCGGGCTAGTTCACGAGAACGTTCTATGTCTTTAAGGAATGCGCCGGAACCAAACTTCACATCGAGCACGAGGCTGTCTGTTCCTTCGGCGATCTTCTTGCTCATGATGCTCGAGGCAATCAAGGGGATTGCTTCCACGGTTGCGGTGATGTCGCGCAAGGCATAGAGCTTGCCATCTGCAGGAGCTAGGCCTGAGCCTGCAGCACAGATCACCCCATTGAGCTCAGCCAACTGGTTGAACATCTCTTCATTGGAGAGATGTGCTCGCCAACCCGGGATGGATTCCAGCTTGTCCAAGGTTCCACCGGTGTGGCCCAGGCCGCGGCCTGACAGCTGTGGCACTGCCACACCAAACGAGGCAACGAGCGGCATCAGGGGCAGAGTGATCTTGTCTCCCACACCACCGGTGGAGTGCTTATCTGCCGTGGGGCGGTTCAGCGCAGAGAAGTCCATGCGCTCACCCGAGGCGATCATGGCCATGGTCATGTCTTTGATTTCTCGACGGTTCATGCCGTTGAGGAAGATGGCCATGGTCATGGCGGACATCTGTTCTTGAGCGATGAAGCCTCGGGTGTAGGCATCAATCATCCACTGGATCTGCTCCGTGCTGAGTTCACCCTTGTCTCGTTTGATCGAGATCAGTTGAACGGCATCGAAGGGCTCGATTGTGGGGGTACTCATGACTTGTCCTTGGATTGTGCGTTGTAGGCATCGAGCTGGCGAGGACCGAAAGCATCGGGCAAGACCTCATCGATGGTCTTGAAACCGGACACGGTTTCGAGGACCATGCCTTCGGCAGAGTGTTCGAACAAAAGCTGGCGGCAGCGACCACAGGGCATCAGCACTTCCCCGTTGCCATCAACACAGGTAAAGGCAATGAGCTTGCCACCTCCGGTGGCATGTAGCTGGGAAACCAGGCTGCATTCAGCACACAAGGTGAGGCCATAGGACGCGTTCTCCACATTGCAACCAGAGATGATGCGGCCGTCATCAACAAGTGCCGCCGCTCCCACCGGGAATGTGGAGTAGGGAACATAGGCGTTGCCCATGGCAGACGTGGCTGCACTGCGCAGTGCAGCCCAGTCAATGGCTGTGTTATCTGAACTCATCTGCGTTCCTAGCTCTTGGTATACGGCTTGCCAGCAGCAGCAGGGCCGCGTACGCGTCCCACAAAACCAGCAACAGCAAAGATGGTGACCACGTAGGGCAGCATCAGCATGAACTCGCTAGGAACGGGCGAGCCAATAATGGACAGAACGTTTTGCAGGTTGCTTGCAAAACCGAAAAGCAAGGCAGCCAGGGTTGCTCGGATGGGATCCCAGCGACCAAAGATGACAGCGGCAAGGGCAATAAAGCCAGCACCTGCCGTCATCTCTTTCTGGAAGGCACCCACGGAACCCAGGGTGAAGTACGCGCCACCAATACCAGCGATGGCGCCGGCGAGCGCAACGTTCCAGAAGCGGGTTGCAGCCACGTTGATACCGACTGTGTCAGCGGCCATGGGGTGCTCCCCTACTGAACGAAGGCGCAAACCCCACTTGGTCTTGAACAGTGCATAGGCGACAACGGCCACGATAATGTACATCAAATACACAATCAGGGTCTGCCTAAACAGCACAGGGCCAATGATGGGAATCTGGCTCAACACAGGGATGTCGATGCGATCAAATCGTGGTGGGGAGTTCAGCACAGAGGTGTTCTTACTCAACACCTGTGAATACAAGAAGCTAGTAAGCCCCAGAACAAGAACGTTGAGAACCACGCCCACAATGACCTGGTCCACCAAGTACTTGACCGAGAAGGTTGCTAGGACGAAGGACACCAGCATGCCGGCAACCATCGCAGAGACGAGACCGAGGTAGGGCGAGCCAGTCAGTGTGGCAACCATCGCAGACACGAAGGCACCAGCAAGAAGCTGGCCTTCGATGGCGATGTTGATCACACCGACGCGCTCAGAAATGATGCCGCCCAGCGCACCAAAGATGAGTGGAATGCTCAGGCCGACGGTGCCCAGCAAGAGACCGGGTACCAGGATGGAGCCATCAGCACCTGCCCAGGTGAGGAAGCCCACCATGAAGAAGAAGCCGAAAGCGCTGATCATCCAAATAGGTGATGACTTTCCTTTATTGGAGAAGAAGAAGCTGAGAACCGTCATGGCGAACAATAGTGCCGTGACAAAGATTCCCGTTCCCAGCGCTGGGAGGTCAATGGCTGGGAGCTGAATGAAGTCAGATTCAGTTGAGAGTCGGAAGTTGGTGCTTGCTCCCGTGTTCAGCAGGATGAAGACCACAAAAGCAACCACAGTGAAGATGCCGAAGGCAATGGGAGCCTTCCAGCTCTTGAGCACCACGTTTGGGGTGACCGGAGACGTCGTTATCTGGCTCATCGTGTCACCGCCTTCACTCGAGGGCGTCGTAACGAAACAGGCTTGGGTTCCCCGGCAGGAACAGGAAGCCTAAAAAGTGCACGAATCAAAGGTGGCGCAGCAATAAAGAGCACGATCAGCGACTGCACAACAAGAACAATGTCGATGGGGATTCCTTCAGCAGCTTGCATGGCGAAACCACCCGCCTTGAATGCTCCAAAAAGAATTCCCGCAAAGAACACACCCCAGGGCTTTGCTCGACCCAGCAACGCAACGGTAATGGCATCGAAGCCGATACCTGCGTCAATACCGGAACTAAAGCCAGCAGGCACAACACCGAGTACTTGAATTACACCGGCAACAGCAATGAGGCCGCCCGAGAAGAGCATCGCATAGATATACATGCGGTCCACACGAATACCTGCAACACGTGCTGCATTCGGGTTCTCACCCACAGCGCGGAACTGGAAACCCAGGCTGGAGCGTGAGAGCAACCAAGCAACAAAGATGGTCAACGCAATGACCAGGAGGAAACCAGTGTTGAGGTTATAGCCAGGCCCCAAGAGCTTAGGCATGACTGCTGTTTCCAGAATCGGTGCCGTCTTAGGGTTGTTGGAGCCAGGAGCCTGAAGGAAACCCTGGGTGCGCAGCATCCAGGAGACCAAGTAGAACGCGATGTAGTTGAGCATGATGGTCACGATGACCTCGTGTGCACCTGTGCGAGCCTTCAGGACACCAACGATTCCAGCCCACAGTGCTCCGCCGATAATGCCGGCTAGAACGGCAACGATGAGGTGGATCACGGGAGGAAGATGCCAGGTGAAACCGACATATCCGGCACAGGCGGCAGCGATGAGCATCTGTCCACGACCACCGATATTGAACAAGCCAACACGGAATGTCAAGGCAACACCGAGACCAGCCACGATGAGCGGCGTAGCGAAGGTGAGGGTCTCAGTCAGTGGCTTAATACCCGTTGCAAATTCAGGGCGACGGAAGTTATAGACCGAACCTTGGAACAACGAAGAATACGCACCAAAGATGGAATCCCAAATTGCCTGGAAAGTTGAGGTGGGGCGGGCAGCAAAGTAACCCGCGGCCTTGTGTACGCCGGGGTCAGTAACAGCAATCAGGATTGCGCCAACCACTAACGCACTGAGCACAGAGAGGATAGAGATGATGACGCTACCGCCGAGCATTTCTTTGAGGGCAATGTTCCAGCGAGAAGGCGGAGCAATCTCGGTGGTGGCAGTCTCTACTGTGAACTGAACCCCAAAAGTGGGACTCGTAATTAAGAGTCACTACTTGAAAGGGATGAGTTCATGAATGGCAAGGTTATTCATTCAATCGAAACCCGCATCGAAGCTGCAAAGCTTTTCGATGCGGGTTTTGGCTATAAAGCTGTTGCGGCGCATTTGGGGTTGAATCTGGATTCGGTCCGGCATTGGCAGGATCGTTATTTGCAGGGTCGACTTTTAGACTCAACAGTTATGGGAAAGAAGTTCTATCCGCCAGAGCTCAAGGTTGCTGCGGTTGAGAAGTTTCTTGCTGGCGCTTCAAAAACTGATGTTCTTGCCGAGTTTGAAATTTCTAATCGGGGCATGTTGACCAAATGGGTGTCGGCTTATCGCGAAGGCGGTCCTTCAGTTTTCTATGAGAAAGCTAAAGGGCGACCGCGGAAAGATTCTCGTCCGGAAACGCTTGAGGAACGGCTTGCGTTTTTGGAGATGGAGAACGAGATTCTAAAAAAATGGGTGGCTCTAGCCCAGGAGGAAGATCGACGTCTGTCCGGTCTGTGATTGTTACTGAGTTAGAGCACAAATACTCCACACGAGCTGTTTTGAAGGCGGTGGGGTTATCTGTCTCCACCTACTATCGCCACCGCTCACAACCTGTTCCTCTCGACCGTTATGAGCAGCTTCGTCCGCTGCTTCGTGAGGTCTTTGATGGTTCTTATCGTTCTTATGGTTATCGGCGCATTCGCGCCGTTCTTGCCACTAGACATGGCATCCAGTTGAGCGGGAAGACGGTGTTGAAGTTGATGCGTCAAGAAGGCCGCACATGCCAAGTTCGAAGGCGCAAGAAATACAAGTCCTACAGGGGCGAGATTGGCAAGGCAGCGCCAAACGTGTTGGCAAGGAACTTTGATGCCGCACAGCCGTCGAAGAAATGGGTGACCGATGTCACTGAGTTTTATGTCCTGGGCCAGAAGCAATATCTCTCACCCGTGATTGATTTGTTTAACCGTGAAGTGATTTCTTATGAACTGGCACCATCACCAGTGATGGGTTTAGTCACAGGAATGTTGGAGAAAGCCTTCACTCAGTTGAAACCTGGCACTGGGTTGGTGATGCATTCAGATCAGGGATGGCATTACCAACACATCAAATATCAACTCGCGTTGAAACAACGCGGCATCACTCAATCAATGTCACGAAAAGGCAACTGTCTCGACAATGCCGTTGCTGAGAATTTCTTCGGACACTTCAAAGAAGAATTCCTGCGTCAACACCACTTCACCAGCATGGGCCAGTTCAAGCGGGAACTAGAGAAATACATTCACTGGTTCAACCACGACAGGGTCCAGTTAAAGCTCAATGGTCTGAGTCCGGTTGACTACCGAACTCAGACCATTAGAGACTTGAAGCCGACTCCTCATTAACTGTCCCAATAAAGGGGTTCAGTTCAACTGCCTCAGGGGTCTTCTTGCTCATGCTGCTACTCCTGCAGGTACTTCGCCAGCCATCATCAAACCGAGAACTGCGCGGGGAGTGTCGGCAGGCACGATGCCCACAATGCGTCCCCGATACATCACAACAATACGGTCCGCCAGTGCAACAACTTCATCGAGTTCACTCGAGACAACCAATACTGGGATGCCGCTGTCACGGGTCTGAACAATGCGCTTGTGAACAAACTCAATCGATCCCACGTCAATACCGCGGGTGGGCTGGGCAGCAACAAACAACTTCAAATCACGGCTGAGCTCACGAGCCAACACAATCTTCTGCTGGTTACCACCTGAAAGCTGGGAGGCTTTGGAGGTAATGCCCTGAGAACGAACGTCGAACTCTTTCGAGGTTTCCGTCGCAAATTCTGTCAGCGTCTTCAGCTGAAGTGCACCAGCGCGAACAAATGGTGCTCCTTGTGAGCGGTCAAGCATAAGGTTTTCGGCAATGGTGAAGCTTCCGACAAGTCCATCTTCGGTTCTATCCTCGGGAACGAAACCAACACCAGCATCAAGAATGTGTCGAACAGACTTGCCCAGAAGCGATTGACCGTCAAGGGAAATAGATCCCGAGACATGGTGAGCCAAGCCCATGATTGCTTCAGTGAGTTCTGTTTGCCCGTTTCCTTGAACGCCAGCAATACAGACAATTTCACCCGCACGGATAGTAAAGCTGACATCATTGACGACTGCCATGCCTGTGGGATCAAGAACCGTCAGTGACTCTACGACAAGAGCATCTGCACCCAGTTTGGCTGGGCCCTTGTCAACCTTGAGTTGAACTGCACGTCCGACCATCATTTCAGCAAGTTCTGTATTGGTGGCGGTTGGGGATGCTTCACCCACGACCTTGCCCAAGCGGATGACCGTAATGTCGTCAGCGACTTCACGAACTTCACGAAGCTTGTGGGTGATGAAGATGATGGCAGTTCCGGAATCACGCAACTGCTTCATGATCACCATGAGTTCATCAGTTTCCTGTGGAGTAAGAACAGCGGTGGGCTCGTCAAAGATGAGGACTTGAGCATCACGGGCAAGCGCCTTGATAATTTCCACACGCTGTTGAACGCCAACGGGGAGGTCTCCAACAAGTGCGTCAGGATCAATATCAAAACCGAAGCGCGCACTGACATCAAGGACAAGTTGGCGGGCGGCTTCAATGTCCAAGCGGCCTCCGCGGGTGGTTTGTTCATGGCCAAGCATGACATTCTCGGCCACGGTAAATACAGGGATCAGCATGAAGTGTTGGTGAACCATTCCGATACCGGCCGCCATTGCGTCGCCGGGTCCGGAGAATTGTTGGACAACTTCGTCCAGAAGGATCTCGCCCTCGTCTGCTTGATACAGACCGAATAGTACGTTCATGAGCGTCGATTTGCCTGCACCATTTTCACCTACGAGAGCGTGAATCCTGCCGGGCATTGCAACGAGGCTGATGTGGTCGTTCGCAGTCAGTTGGCCAAAACGCTTGGTGATGTTGCGTAGTTCGAGCTTCATTGATCTCACAACTTCGTGAAGAGGTAAAGGGTGGTCTTTGATTCTAAATGACCTCTGTGGGAAAGAGGTGGTGAAACAGTTTGGGGAGGCACCGCCGAAGCGGGCCTCCCCAAACCTATGGTGAATTACTTAGGAGATGAAGGAGAAACTACTTCAATCGAACCGTCGTTGATTCCCTTGGTGATTGCATCCAGCTGGCTCTGCAGGTCAGGGTTTACCTTCGATGCGTAGTCGTGGAATGGAGCAAGACCAACACCACCGTTGGCAAGGGTGCCAACAAATGGGGTGTTGTCGAACTTACCCTCAGCTGCTGCGATGGTTACGTCAGCGACACCAACACCAACCTGCTTCAGAACAGAAGTAAGGAACATGCTCTTGATTTCAGGAGCGGTGTTGTATGCGTCGGAGTCAACACCGATCATGGGGATGTCTTTGCCAGAGTCCTTGATTGCCTCAGCTGCGCTCAGGAAGATAGGACCTCCAACGGGGAAGATAACGTCAGCGTTCTGGTCGATAAGACCCTGTGCTGCGGTCTTAGCCTCAACACCAGCTGCGAAGCCACCGGTGAATGAACCGGTCTGAGAAGCAACGTCCCAACCAACAACCTTTACGGAAGCGGAGTTCTGCTCGTTGTAGTAAGCAACACCATCAGCGAAACCATCCATGAAGATGGTGACGGGTGGAATCTGCATACCACCGAAGGTTCCAACTACACCAGTGGTGGAGTAGCTAGCTGCGGTGTAACCAGCGAGGAATGCTGCCTGTGCGGTGTCGAAAACGATGGGCTTGACGTTGTCAGCGGCGATGCTGCTGTCGTCCACGATTGCGAAGTTGACACCAGGGTTAGCAGCTGCTGCTTCCTTGGTTGCGTCTGCAAGCAAGAAACCAACGGTGGTGATCAGGGTGCAACCCTGGTCAACGAGGCTCTGGATGTTGGGTGCGAAGTCAGTCTCTGCAGCTGACTCGACGGTGATGGGGGTTACACCCAGTTCGTCAGACGCTGAGGTCAGACCCTCAAAACCTGACTGGTTGAAAGACTTGTCGTCGAATCCACCGGAGTCAGAAACCATACAAGGTAGTGCGAGGCTGCCGCCGTCGGCTGCTTCGTCTGCGGGTGCGCTTGCGCAACCGGCCAAAAGGGCAACAACACCTAGCGCTGCTGCGCTGCTGATGGCTACCTTACGAGAAAAAATTCCCAATGTGTCCTCCAAATACGAGTCCCCATACAGGTCGCATGAGGTAGTAACTACGTTACTTGAAACGACGGAAATCGCCACCGATCAGGTTCTTCAGACCGGATAAGTTACACAAAAGAAATATAGAGATACGGAATCAGTCGTTTAGGGCCTAACGAACGACGATTTTCTGCTGTTTCTATTTCTTCTTTTCGAGCGCAGCTGCCTTGAGATCACCCATCAACACAGCAGCGCCACCTTCGACGATGCCCTGAGCTGCATACTGCTCAAGACGTTCACGCGAGTCAGCGATGTCGAGGTTACGCATGGTGAGCTGACCGATACGGTCTTCAGGGCCGAAGGCCGCGTCTTCGACGCGCTCCATTGAGAGCTTGTCAGGGTGGTAGCTCAAGGCGGGACCTGCGGTGTTGAGGATTGTGTAGTCGTCACCGCGGCGCAGGCGCAGGGTCACTTCACCGGTGACGGCAGAGCCAACCCAGCGAACAATGGACTCACGCAGCATGAGTGCCTGAGGGTCGAACCAACGACCTTCATACATCAAGCGACCCAAACGACGACCCTCAGCGGCGTAGTTAGCCAAAGTGTCTTCGTTGTGAATAGCGTTAAGCAAGCGTTCGTAAACAATGTGCAGCAAAGCCATGCCTGGTGCTTCATAAATTCCGCGACTCTTCGCCTCGATGATGCGGTTCTCTACCTGGTCAGAGATTCCCAGACCGTGACGGCCACCAATCGCGTTGGCTTCCATCACGAGTGCGACGGGGTCGTCGTAACGCTTGCCGTTGATCGAGACTGGACGACCTGCTTCAAACGCGATGGTGACCTCTTCGGTCTTGACCTCGACGTCATCGCGCCAGGCAGCGACACCCATGATGGGCTCGACCAAGTCGAGGCCCTGGTCGAGGTGCTCGAGGAGCTTCGCTTCATGTGATGCGCCCCAGATGTTGGCGTCAGTTGAATACGCCTTCTCCTTGGATGCGCGGTAAGGAAGGTCGCGAGCAAGAAGCCATTCGCTCATCTCGTGACGACCACCAAGTTCGTTGACGAAGTCAGCGTCCAGCCATGGCTTGTATATGCGCAGCGCAGGGTTAGCCATCAGGCCGTAGCGGTAGAAACGCTCAATGTCATTGCCCTTGTAGGTGGAACCGTCACCCCAAATGTCCACGCCGTCTTCGTGCATCGCACGAACCAGCATGGTGCCGGTGACAGCACGACCCAAAGGGGTGGTGTTGAAGTAGGTCTTGCCCGCGGTGCGGATGTGGAAAGCACCGCACTGCAGAGCAACGAGGCCTTCCTCAACAAGGGGTCCACGGCAGTCAATCAGGCGAGCAATCTCAGCACCGTATTCGAGGGCGCGGCCAGGAACGCTATCGATGTCTGGTTCATCTGCCTGGCCGAGGTTGGCGGTGTAGGTGCAAGGGATAGCACCCTTTTCGCGCATCCACGCAACAGCAACAGAGGTGTCGAGACCTCCAGAGAAAGCGATACCGACGCGTTCACCCACGGGCAAAGAAGAAAGAACCTTAGACATGCCTCAATTCTAGTTGTGCCTACACAACCCCACGTTGTTCGCCTAGCATGGGCTACACCCTCCTCTGAATCAAGGACCGACGATGCTACCTTCTTCCCTTCCTGCTCCCCGCCTGATTGACCCTGCTTCGGTCACCCCCCTACGTTGGGGAATCATTGGACCGGGTGGGATTGCGGAGACCTTTGCGGACTCCGTTCACAAACACACCACCCAGCGCATTGTTGCTGTGGCATCGCAAACTCCCGGCAAGGCAGAGGCTTTTGCCACTCCTCGTGGTATTCCCCATGCACTCACCTCTTATGACGCACTGGTCAACCACCCAGAGGTGGACGTGGTTTATGTGGCAACCACCCACCAGTTCCACAAAGCGCACGCATTACTCGCGATTGCTGCTGGCAAGCATGTTCTGGTTGAGAAGCCATTAGCAACCAACCCGACTGATGCCCAAGAGATCGTTGATGCCGCGAAGGCAGCAGGCGTTCTTGCCATGGAAGCTATGTGGACTCGTTACATCCCCCAGTCAGAGGTAATGCGTCAAATCTTTGCAGACGGCATCTTGGGAGATATCTCGTTCGTGTTCTCCGACTTTGGTCAGGACCTGCGTCACGTTCCCCGGTTGATGGATCCCGCTGCTGGTGGTGGGCTTCTTGACCTCGGTATTTACAACTTTGCTTTCTCTTCATTCGTTCTTGGCAATGCCACCAGCATCAACACCGTGGGGTCGTTGACCTCCACCGGTGTTGACGAAACAACTACCTCCGTCTTGAGTTACGACTCTGGCGCCCAGGCAGTTGCCACCGTGACAATGGCTGCCTTCACCCCCACGGCAGCTTCAGTGTCCGGTTCTGCCGGACGCCTCAACATTCACGAACCGTTCTTCACTCCCAGTGGATTGACATTGTTCGCTTCAGAGTTCAACCCCACACCAGTTGCCACCTGGCGCGATGAATCCGGTGTTCCGGCTCACGAAGGATTGAGCTATCAAGCAACAGCGCTCTCGTCATTCTTGGATCAGGGCCTCACGGATTCACCGCTTCGCCCACTTGCTGAGGCTGTCAGCGACAACGCTCTGATCTACCAGGCACGCCACCAGATTGGTGCCGTGCTGACCGGAGAGTAGAAGTCTCTACTTACCTCGCGCAGGGAAGAGCTGCGTTATCGCAGGCTCTGCTAGCAAGGGTGCAATTGGCAATCCCGCAGCACCAATCATGAGCAGGTTGGGTCCTAGCTCTGCCGTCTTCACCAGCAAGCGGTCCTGTGGTGCAGTGAGTGTGCTCCAACGGAAACGACTCAGCAGACGATCGCGGTCATAGGAGTGCAGCACGGCGAGATATCCCGCGATGAGCACAATCTCAGGGTTGAAGATGTTGACGTAGTTACCCACGGCAATTGCTAGAGCATCAATCTGGGATTCCAAGAGCTTCTGAACTTTAGTGCTGACAGGCTTAGAGAGAACTTCTTCTAACTGAGCATCATCAGCGCTATCGATCTTGAGTGCCGCTAATAGATCGTCGCGCTGCACGAGTGACTCGAGGGTTCCTTGGAGCCCTGAGTAATCCTCACGAGGAGAATCAGAAATGCGGACGTGACCAAGTTCACCGGCATAGCCTGCGGCACCTCTGAGCAAGATGCCACCGTGAATCACACCACCACCGATACCACCAGCACCACCGAAGAGATAGACAATCTCGCTGAAGCCACGACCAGCACCTAAATCGCGCTCTGCGATGGAGCCGAGGCTGGCGTCATTGTCGATGAAGACGGGAAGACCAGTTTGCTGGTGAAGCATGCGAGCAAAGGGAACCTCTACCCAGTTGAGGTGCGGTGCTAAGCGAACAACTCCATCTTCCACACGGATCTGTCCAGGGATGGCAACACCTATTCCAGCTATGCGGAAAGTGGTTGGCATCTTGGCGCGAAGTTCAGCAATGAGTCTGGTTGCCGTCTCGACAGATTCTGTCGGAGTAGGTACAGCGGAGTGAGTGTGGCGAACCTTGTCTATGACTTTGCCCGAGAGGGTGACGACCCCCACCGTGGTGGCATCGGTTTCTGGGTTAACCGCGAACACAACTACTTCATCAGAAAAAGAAACCATCAGGGAGGGTCGGCCAACGCCCTGGGTTGTGTTCGCTTCAGACTCAATGATGAGCCCAAGTTCTTGTAGTTCTGTAACAAGGTCCGAAATGGTGGAGCGGTTCAAACCGGTGCGTTGGGTCAGTGCCGAACGTGACATTGTGCCAAATTGGCGTAGTAGGCGAAGAATTGCCGACAAATTATGTTGGCGTACTTGTTCCCTGTTACTGCCAACGGTTGAGGCACCACTGTGCGGTTTTGCTGCGGATGGGGTCATCAGCCTTTTCTCTCCGTGTGAAGTATCTCCAACATATTCTGCCCCCTAAACAACAAATTCGTAACACCGAGTGTTTTCAAGTTGACAAAGTAAATAGGTCGGGGTCTATATTGTTCCCTAAGGCAACAAATACACAACCCCCCATACTTAAGGACTACCGACAATGTCGTCATTGACTCCCACCCGCGAAGACAAATTCTCATTCGGCCTCTGGACCATCGGCTGGGCAGCCCAGGATCAGTTCGGTGGACCCACTCGCCACAACCTCGATGTTGTCGAGGCAGTTGAGAAGCTCGCTGAACTCGGCGCTTACGGTCTCACCTTCCACGACGACGACCTCTTCCCCTTCGGCAGCACTGACGCAGAGCGCCAGAAGCAGATCGACCGCCTCAAGCAGGCCCTCGCCGACACCGGCATCATCATCCCGATGATCACCACCAACTTGTTCAGCCACCCCGTCTTTAAAGACGGTGGCTTCACCAGCAACGACCGTGGCGTTCGCCGCTTCGCGCTGCGTAAGGCACTGCGCAACTTGGACCTCGCTGCTGAGATGGGTGCAAAGACCTTCGTCATGTGGGGTGGCCGCGAGGGTGCAGAGTACGACAGCGCCAAGGACATCCAGGGTGCTCTTCAGCGTTACCGCGAAGGCGTCAACCTGATGACGTCCTATGTTAAGGACAAGGGCTACGACATTCGCTTCGCGATCGAGCCCAAGCCCAACGAGCCTCGTGGCGACATTCTTCTTCCCACCGTGGGTCACGCCATGGCCTTCATCAACACTCTTGAGCACCCAGACCTCGTGGGCCTGAACCCCGAGGTTGGCCACGAGCAGATGGCTGGTTTGAACTTCACCGCCGGTATTGCTCAGGCTATCGAGCACGGCAAGCTGTACCACATCGACCTCAACGGCCAGAAGGGCGTCAAGTTCGACCAGGACCTCGTCTTCGGTCACGGTGACATTCTCAATGCCTTCTCCTTAGTTGATCTGCTGGAGTTCGGCGGTCCCAACGGTGGTCGTTCATACAACGGTCCTCGCCACTTCGACTACAAGCCCAGCCGCACAGAGGACTTCAACGGTGTCTGGGACTCAGCAGCAGCCAACATGCGCATGTACCTCTTACTCAAGGAACGTGCAGCTGCATTCCGCGCCGACCCCGAGGTCAAGGCTGCTCTTGAAGCTTCGCGCGTTGCTGAGATTCACACCTCCACCTTGGCTCCCGGCGAGACCTACACCGACCTTCTTGCAGACAATGCGTCCTATGAGAACTTCGATGCAGACTCTTACTTCGATGGCCGCGGCTTTGGCTTCGTCAAGCTCAACCAGCTCGCCATTGAACACCTCATGGGCGCCCGCTAAATCATGGCTCTGGTGGCTGGGGTTGATACCTCAACTCAGAGTTGCAAAGTAGTCATCAGAGATGCCGAGACGGGTGCACTGGTTCGCGAAGGTCGAGCCAGTCACCCGGACGGCACAGAGGTCAACCCTTCACATTGGTGGACTGCTCTTATGGAAGCCATTGCCCAAGCTGGCGGAATCGACGATGTCGAGGCCATCTCGATTGGTGGGCAGCAACACGGCATGGTGGTCCTCGACTCCGAAGGTCGCGTTATTCGTGACGCCCTGTTGTGGAATGACACACGTAGTGCTGGTGCAGCATCAGAACTCACCGAACACTTTGGAGCTAATTACTTAGCTCAACTCACCGGGTCAGTGCCCGTAGCTTCTTTCACATCCACGAAGTTGTTGTGGCTCAAAAACACTGAGCCTGAGAATGCTGCCCGAGTAGCGGCAGTTGCTCTCCCCCACGACTGGCTGACGTGGCGCTTGGCCGGATACGGTCCCGAAGGTGAAAGTGAAAAGGGACCGGTTCTTGACGCACTGGCCACAGATCGCTCTGACGCCAGTGGCACTGGCTACTTCAACTCGGCCACGAACTCGTATTGCGACGAAGTCCTCACCTATGCACTCGGACACATTCCTGTTTTACCTCGCATTGTGTTGCCTGGTGAAGAGGTTGGTATGACACCTGGTGGCGTGAAGGTCGCCTGCGGCGCTGGTGACAACGCTGCTGCTGCCTTTGGTCTCGGTGCTGCCGAGGGTGATGTGGTGGTCTCACTGGGGACAAGTGGAACCGTCTTTGCCGTCTCCAGCTCTTCCACTCACGACATCAGCGGAACAATTGCTGGTTTTGCTAGCGCGTCTAACTCGTCGCTGCCTCTTGTTTGTACTCTCAATGCCGCCCGAGTGATGGACTCCTTTGCCAAGGTTTTGGGAGTTAATCATGATGAGCTGGGGCAGCTTGCTTTGAAAGCAGAGCCTGGCGCTGGCGGCGTGGTTTTAGTTCCCTACTTCGAAGGCGAACGCACACCCAACCTGCCTGATGCAACAGCTGAGTTGGTCGGATTGACGTTGGCCAACAACACCCGCGAGAACATTGCACGTGCTGCAATCGAAGGAATGCTCTGTGGGCTCAATGCAGGACTCGAAGCACTTGCTGATGCGGGTGTTGCCTGTTCACGCATCTTCTTGGTCGGTGGCGCAGGAGCAAATCCTGCAGTTCAGGTCATTGCCGGTGAAATCTTTGGTGTTCCTGTGGTGATTGCGGAACCTGGTGAATACGTGGCGAATGGCGCTGCTCGACAAGCAGCTCAGCTGGTCTTGGGCAGTGCACCTGCGTGGAGTATTGCCACGATCGGCACTGTTTCCTCCCCACAGGCCGTAAATGTGATCGAAAACTACCGTAAAGCAGCAGCTTTCGCGGCATCACGTTAAATCCCTTATTTAGGGTTTGAAACAACAAATATCGCTTTTTCCGCTATTTGTTACCACTTCGTGACCAAAATAAGTTGTTTCTCATTTGTTGGATACGGCAACATATAGGGACAGGGCTCACCGTCGAGCCCGACTCGGAGTTAATCCGAGAAACCAAGAGAAAATTGAAGGGAGAGAAATGAAGAAGTCTTCATTGATCTCAATCGCAGCTCTAGCAGCTGTGTCCGCACTTGCCCTCTCGGGTTGTGCCGGTGCATCTAACGATGCAGCTGCCAGCACCCGTGCTTGTGTAATCCTCCCCGACACCGAGTCCTCACCTCGTTGGGAAGCTGGCGACAAGCCTGCTCTCGAGGCTGCACTGACTGACGCTGGCTACGAAGTAGACATCCAGAACGCTCAGGGTGACACCGCTAAGTACGCAACCATTGCTGACCAGATGCTCTCAAAGGGCTGTGGCGTAATGATCCTCACCGACCACCAGGGTGCTGCTATCCAGGTTGCCGAGAAGGCTAAGGCTGCTGGCGTTCCAGTTATCGCTTACGACCGTCCCGTTGCAGGAGCTGACTACTACGTCTCCTTCGACAACGAGGGTGTTGGCGCAATCGAAGGTGAGTGCATCGTTGATGGTCTTACCGCTGCTGGCAAGGACCCCAAGACTGCATCTGTTGTTTACGTAGGTGGAGACCCCGCTGACGGTAACGCAAAGATGTTCTACGACGGTGCTGTATCCGTCATGTCAGCTGCTGGCATCAAGCCTGCTGCTGAGACTCCTGGTACCTGGGATGGAACCAAGGCTGGAACCGCATTCGAGCAGGCTTACACCTCTCTCGGCGGTAACGTTGACGCTGTTTGGGTAGCAAACGACACCAACGCAGCTGCAGTTATCACCATCCTTGACAAGAACGGCAAGACCGTTCCTGTTTCGGGTCAGGACGCATCTGTTGCTGGTCTCCAGAACGTTCTTCTCGGCAAGCAGACCTGCACGGTCTACAAGCCATTCTCTGTAGAAGCTGCTGCTGCTTCGGACCTGGCTATCCAGATCCTCGGTGGTAAGGCTCCTTCTGTAGCGAAGAAGCTCGCTGACGGAACCCCCTTCGTCGCAGTTACCCCCATCAAGGTCGGTCCTGAACAGGTCATCGACGTTGTTGCTGGTGGCGACGCAACTGCCAAGGACCTCTGCACCGCAGAGCTCGCTGAGGCATGTGCAAAGTACGGCGTAAAGTAACAAACCAATAGTTGAGACTTTGCGCCGGTCGATCCGGCCGGCGCAAAGTCTCTCTTGTTTCACCCCCACAATTTTTCTGTCATTGAATTGACACCCACCCCGGCTTTGAGGCCGGATGAAACATCAAAGGAGATGGGCATGGATGTGCCACTGATCGAACTCTCTGGAGTTAAGAAAAGCTTCGGTCCCGTAGATGTCCTCAAGGGCATTGACTTCAAGGCATACGCAGGCAAGGTCACCGCACTCGTCGGTGACAACGGTGCAGGTAAGTCCACACTGATCAAGGGCCTCTCCGGAGTTCAGCCTTACGACGAGGGAATCGTCAAGTTCGAGGGTGAAGAAGTTCACCTCCACTCCCCTCGCCAGAGCGGCGCTCTCGGCATTGAGGTTGTGTATCAGGATCTAGCACTCTGCGACAATCTCGACATCGTTCAGAACATGTTCCTCGGCCGCGAAGAGCTCAGCCAGGGCACCCTCGACGAAGGTTCGATGGAGTTCCAGGCCACCAAGGCACTGCAGAGCCTCTCGGTTCGTACCGTGAAGTCGGTTCGTCAGAAGGTTTCCTCTCTCTCCGGTGGTCAGCGTCAGACTGTAGCTATTGCACGTTCTGTTCTTCGTAACGCAAAGCTCGTCATCCTCGACGAGCCAACTGCTGCGTTGGGTGTGGCACAGACCGAGCAGGTTCTGAACCTGGTTCGTCGCCTCGCAGACAACGGCATCGGCGTCATCATCATCAGCCACAATTTGGCAGACGTCTTCCAGGTCTGCGACTCCATCAACGTTCTGTACTTAGGACGCATGGTCGCATCACTAAAGACCTCCGAAACTACACAATCCGATGTTGTTGGTTACATCACCGGCACCAAGACCATGGAAGAGGTGGCGTAATGAGTTCGCTAACCCCCACTGAAATCGGTAGCGGCCACGAAGGCACTATCCGCGACCAGATCACCGCATACGGTCAGCGTCTCAAGAACGGCGAAATGGGCGCACTGCCTGCTGTTATTGCATTGCTGGCCCTGGTTGTTCTGTTCGCCTCACTGAGCCCCTACTTCCTCACCACGCTGAACTTTGCCAACCTGTTCGTTCAGGCAGCACAGCTCACCGTTCTCGCCTCGGCCCTGGTCTTCGTTCTGCTTCTTGCAGAAATCGACCTTTCTGCAGGTGTGACCGCCGGTGTTGGTATGGCCTTGTTCGTGGTTTTGAACCAGATGATGGGAATCAACTGGATCGTTGCGATCATTGCTGCCCTGGCATTGGGTTCACTCGTTGGTTGGGTTATCGGTATCTTCGTCGCGAAGATTGGTGTTCCTTCCTTCGTGGTCACACTGGGTCTGTTCCTGGGTTTCCAGGGCCTCATGCTCGTCATGCTTGGTGACGGTGGTCTGTTCCGCCTCGACATTCCTGAGCTCAAGGCCATCATGAACTCCAACATGCCTGTTGCAGGTGGTTGGATCATGCTTGCTGTGATGGTGGGAGTTTCTCTCGCACTGGGCTTCTATGACCGTGCACGTCGCGCCAAGGCAGGTGTGGCAAACCGCCCCATCGCTTTGATGCTTTCTCGTGTTGCGATCATTGCCGTGCTGGGGGGAATCGCCGTCGGCGCGATGAGCGTCAACCGCAGCGTTTCTGTTGTCCCCATCGAGGGTGTCCCCATCGTTATTCCGATCGTGATCGGAATCCTGTTCGTGGGAACTTTCGTACTGGACCGCACCACCTTTGGTCGTCACCTCTACGCAGTGGGTGGAAACCCTGAAGCTGCACGTCGTGCAGGTATCAAGGTGGCAAAGATCCGCATCACCGCCTTCATCATCTGTTCCACACTTGCTGTGGTCTCCGGTGTTCTTGCAGCCAGTCGTATCGGTGCTATCGAGTCGACCGCAGGTCGTTCGATCGTGCTCTCCGGTGTTGCTGCAGCAGTTGTTGGTGGCGTGAGCCTCTTCGGTGGTCGTGGTCGTTTGATCCACGCAGCCATCGGTGCTCTTGTTATCGCAATCATCGACAACGGTCTGGGCCTCATCGGTCTCCCCGCTGGTGTGAACTTCCTCGTTACCGGTGCAGTTCTTATTGCAGCTGCAACCATCGACGCCCTGTCGCGCAAGCGCTCCGGCGGCGGAGTGAGGGTCTAACCTTCCAGGTTATGAATGCCCCTGACACAGTCGATGTGTCGGGGGCATTCCTGATTCAGTGAGATTTTTGATTATGAGCATCCAACGAGAATCCTCTGGTTTCACTCGACTCACAACACGGAGTGGGGTGTCCATGGTTGTCTCTACATTTGGTGCGCGAATCGTGGAACTCTGGGTGCCCGATAAAGCTGGCGTTCTAGGAAATGTGGTTCTGGGGTTACCGAGCCCGGAACACTATGGCGACCGCGCCAACCTCTACCTCGGCTGCACCGTGGGCCGAGTTGCCGGGCGTATCCCACAAGCACACTTCGCTGGTGGTGGTCTCTCCTTCTCGCTGGAACCCAACGAGGGCCCCAACCAGCTTCATGGCGGTGGAACCCGCAGCTTTGATCGGCTCGAATGGGAATTGATTACCTTTGAGTCGGATGAATCAGTCGTTGCAGAATTCCACTATGTAAGCCCTGCTGGTGAGGAAGAGTATCCCGGCGAGTTGACTGTGGTCTCTCGCTATGAACTCTTTGCGCAGGGCGTTCTCACTTGCACCCTCACTGCAGAGACCACCTCCGCCTGCCCGGTGAACCTCACCACGCATAGTTATTGGAACCTGTCAGGAAACGCAGGAAGCACCATCCACGATCACGAACTGACGGCGGACGTAGCCTGGCATGTAGAGACAGGTGAAGGCCAGCTACCAACCGGAGAGCTCACTCCCACACCTCACCAGCTTTCCCTGGCTACTCCTGGCTGGGATGACACCTTTGTCTTGGCGGAGAAGGACCACACCACAACTGCGGCAGCGACCCTGAGCCACCCACCTTCGGGCAGAAAGCTAGAACTCTTCACAACCGAGCCTGCGCTCCAGGTCTACACTGCCGGATATCTCCCAGAGGAAGCGTTCGATGACGTGCATGTGCTCACCGCCTTTGGCGGAGTCTGCCTTGAGCCTCAGCGCATCAATGACAATGCCCTATTGCCCCAATTCCCCAGCATTGTGGTGGAACCCGGTGAAACATACACTCACGTGACTACCCACGTGTTTTCGTGTCTCTAAGCGTTTAGCGCTCTTCCAGGCCCCAGGCCTGTCCATAGCCTCCCTCAGCTTCTGGCTTAGCCATCAGCTCGAGGAAAGGAACAGCGTCAAAGGCTTCTGGGCCAAGGACACCAGCGCCACTCCAGGTGCCATTGGCTAGGAGTTCTAGCGCAATCACAGGATTGAGCGCGGTCTGCCAGACCACACACTGGCTGTCGTATTCGGCCATCGTCCACTCGTTATCACTAACGTGATACAGATATACCTCTCGAGGTTGGCCATCCTTACCGAGACCAGTCACCCAGACTCCTGCACAAGTCTTTCCTGTCATGCGGGGACCGATGGTGGCAGGATCAGGCAATGCAGCTGCCACCACGTCACGGGGGGCCACCATGGCAGGGCCCTGTGCAGTGCGGACCTTGATGGGTTCAATAGAGTCCAGACCTAGTTGATGCAGAGTCTTCAAAATGCCGATGAACTCATCACCGAGTCCGTACTTAAAGGTCACCCGCTTCGCATCGAGCCAGCGAGGCATCATGAGCACTTCTTCATGCTCCACGTTCACACACTCCACCGGACCAATGCCTTCGGGGAAGGTGAAGACTTCTGGTTCACTAAACGGCGGTGTGGTGAACCACCCTTTGTCTTTCTCCCAGATCACAGGAGGGTTGAGACATTCCTCAATCGTGGTCCAAATGCTGAATGAGGGGGCAAAGATTTCATTGCCTTCCTCGTCTCGAACAACCAGGTTGGCACCATCGCGTGTTCCCAGCTCATCGATTGAACTAAACAAGTTGTCTTGCGCATAGCGAGCAAAGACGTTGGACATTCCTGGTTCAACACCAATACCAACCAGAGCTAGGCGTCCTGCCTGCTCCCATTTCCCAGCTTCAGCGAACTGGTCATCTCCGAGTTTCACACCGGTCTCGGCGTAAGGGTTGGTGGGGTGCGGCAAGGACAAACTCATCGCCATGTCGAGATAGTCCGCGTTAGCGGCGAGTGCACCGGCAAAGATGGTCCGCACAAACTTCGGCTCGACCGCGTTCATCACGTGGGTGGCACTGTGGCGCAGGGCGACCTCTGTCACGCTCTCGGGTTTCGACGCATCAATTTGGTCAGCGATAAAGCGACCTTCGATCGCGGCAGCACCGTGCTTGGCCTTGAGCCACTCGATGGTGCGCTCGGCACGCGTGATGTCGTAGTCGGTCACCACCATGACATCGAAGAAGGACCGACGTGCGGAAATCTTGGCAATGGCGTCTCCGACGCCACCGGCACCAACTAGCAGAATTCTCATATTCCTGACGTTACTCCTGGAAGTAGAGGCTGTGACTGTGTCTTCGCTGACAAGTAGTCTGGTGGGGAAGACGCAGCAGCGTCCATCCCAGCGAAATTGAGTAGCGATGACAACCCCCAACCCTGCACCCTCGGCGACTCGTCGAACGCGTGCTCTGCGGGTTGTTCCTCTGCTGGGTCCGGCACTCGTGGCGGGTGTGGCCTATCTGGATCCCGGCAATGTTGCCAGCAACATGACCGCCGGCGCACAGTTCGGCTATCTCCTGGTCTGGGTAGTCGTCGTGGGCAACCTGGTTGCCTGGTTGGTGCAATACCTCTCTGCCAAGTTGGGACTGGCAACCGGGAAATCTCTCACCCAGATTCTCGGAGAACGCATCAAGAACAAATGGCTGCGCAGGGGCTTCTGGGTTCAGGCAGAGATTGTCGCCATGGCGACGGACCTCGCCGAGGTCGTCGGTGGCGCCATCGCCTTCAACCTGTTATTCGGTTTCCCCTTGCTTGCCGGCGGCATGGTGATGGGTCTGTTGTCCTTACTCTTACTGTCCCTTCGTGATCGCTCAGGTGCGAAGGCTTTTGAGCGCGTCGTCATCGCGCTGCTGTTGATTATTGCCATTGGCTTCGGCATGGGTCTCGTCGTGGCACCACCAGACCCCAGTTCGCTGCTGGGTGGACTGATGCCACGCTTTGATGGCGCTGCTTCTGTGTTGCTGGCGGCGTCCATCTTGGGTGCGACGATCATGCCGCATGCCATCTATGCGCACTCGGCCCTGACTCGCGATCGCTTTGGTTTGGTTCTTGCTGGCGTGGAACGCGGCAAGATTCTCAAGGCCACCCGCGTAGATGTCACTGTGGCATTGGTGATTGCCGGCGGCGTGAACCTGGCCATCTTGCTCACAGCAGCAGTGAGCCTGCAGGGAGTTCCCGGCACCGACACCCTCGAGGGTGTTTATGCGGCGTTGAACAACAATTTGGGGCCCGTCATAGCCGTGTTGTTTGCGATGGGACTGCTGGCATCTGGCTTGGCATCAACCTCGGTGGGAGCCTATGCCGGGGCCGAGATCATGAGCGGTCTGACCGATATTCAGATTCCGTTGCTGTGGCGTCGGGTCATCACGTTGATCCCCGCCTTCATCATCTTGAGTATTGGCGCTGACCCCACCTGGGCACTGATTATTAGCCAGGTTGTGCTGTCCTTCGGCATTCCCTTTGCGCTGATTCCTCTGGTGATCTTCACCAGGGACAAGTCCATCTTGGGCGTAGATATCAACTCAGGTGTGACCACAACCTTGGCAGTGTTGGCATCGGTGTTCGTTATTGGATTGAACGCGGTGCTGCTCTGGATTACCTTCGCTGGCTAGCTGGAGAAGTTAAAGCGAAAGGGCGCCAACTCCGAAGAGTTGACGCCCTGAAGCGTGTAGTAGCTGAGACTACTTGAGGACGACGGTTGCGCCAGCCTCGGTAAGAGCAGCCTTTGCCTTCTCTGCGGCGTCCTTGTTAGCGCCTTCGAGAACGGTTGCAGGTGCACCATCAACGAGTGCCTTAGCCTCACCCAGACCGAGGTTGGTGATGGTACGCACCTCCTTGATGACAGCAATCTTGTTTGCGCCAGCAGCCTCGAGAACGACGTCAAAAGAGTCCTTCTCTTCAGCAGCTTCAGCAGCTGCAGGTGCAGCGCCACCAGCGGCAGCAACAGCTACGGGAGCTGCAGCGGTGACCTCGAAGGTCTCCTCGAATGCCTTAACGAACTCGCTGAGCTCGATGAGCGAGAGCTCCTTGAAAGCCTCGATGAGCTGCTCAGTTGAGAGCTTTGCCATGATTTTCTCCTTGTTGTTATTTCGTCTAAACCGGAACTAGTAAGTGACTAGTTGCCGGACTCTTGCTTTGCACGCAGTGCGTCGACTGTGCGAACAGCCTTCGACAGTGGTGCGGTGAACAGGTATGCGGCACCGAAGAGAGAGGCCTTTGCAGCTCCGGCAAACTTAGCCAGAAGTACTTCGCGGGACTCGAGATCGGCGAGCTTTCCAACCTCAGCAGCGTCGAGAGGCTTACCGTCGAAGTAGCCGCCCTTCAAAATGAGCTGAGGGTTTGCCTTGGCAAAGGTACGCAGGGCCTTCGCAACAGCGACAGCGTCGCCGTGCACGAATGCGATAGCCGATGGGCCAGCAAGCTGGTCATCGAGACCGGTGATGCCTGCCTTAGCGGCGGCAATCTTGGTCAGCGTGTTCTTTACCACGGCGTAAGTCGCGTGCTCACTGATGGACTTGCGCAGCTCCTTGAGCTGAGCAACAGTGAGGCCGCGGTACTCGGTGAGCAGAACTGCATTCGAACCAGAGAAATTCTTCTCGAGTTCGGAGAGCATTGCTTCCTTGTTCGCCATGGCGCTCCTTGTGGTTTCTCACACCCCACTTGTGTGGAGTGATTAGCCTCAGACCGCTCAAACTAAAAAAGCTCCAGCGCAGGGGCTGGAGCGAAAGAAAACACGCGAACGTATTAATCACTTACAGGTTCCTGCGCGGGTCTCCGTCGAAACGAAACTTCGATTGGTTGCTTACATTCATAAGCACGCCAATAACCAGCGGTCTTTGGGTATCTCTAGAGTACGTGAGAGGCAGTACCCCTGGCAAATCGGTAGACTAAAGACTTCCCTCCCCTGTTAGCGCTGATGCTCACATCGGATGCCCGTGAGACCGGCATCACAAAGTGAGTTTTGGCTTGTCACGAAGATTTGAGGCCTCGTGAACGCTGTAGTAACCCTGACCCCCGCTCCCGTGCTGGACCGCACCTACCTTGCCGAGGATCTCACTGTCGGCAAAGTGAACCGTGCGTATGAAGTCCACGAATACATGAGCGGTAAGGGCCTGAACGTTGCCCGCACCCTGCACCTTTCTAAGCACCCTGTTTCAGCTGTGCTCCCTATCGGTATGCAGGACCAGTACCTTCTCTTCTCCACTCCGTTCCCACAGATCTTGCGCATCATGCCCGTTCAGGGTCGTGTTCGCGTGAACACCACCGTGGTTGAGCGCGGCGGTCGCACCACCAACATCAACCAGCAGGCCATCCCCTTCACCACTGAAGACTGGCGCAATGTTGTCGAGACCACGCTCGAGCAAGTCTCAGACATGAACGCTGACTGGCTGGTCGTATCCGGTATGCACCCCAAGATGATTGACACCGGTCTCCCCATCGACCTCAGCGAACTCTTCTCTCGTGCCCGTGACTTGGGTGCTCGTGTGGGTCTGGACACCTCCGGTCCCGAACTCAAGCACTGGGGTCGCAGTGGTGAGGTCAACCTGATCAAGCCCAACGCTGATGAACTTGCTTCTCTCGTGGGTCACGAACTCCACACTCTTGGTGATGTCATCGAAGCAGGTCGTGAGCTCATCTCGACCGGCCTAGAAATCGCCCTAGTGAGCCTTGGCCCCGATGGTGCTATCGCCATCACTGCCGATGATGTTGTCTGGGCTTCGGCAGTTGCTCCAGAGGTCATCAACACCACCGGAGCTGGTGACGCATTCCTTGCTGGCTTCCTCAGCCAGGTTGTCAGCCCAGAAGCTTCTGCTGCTGGCCGCGAAGCAGGAACCCTTCCTGCACTAAGCCCCGAGGCTGCTTTGACTACAGGGTGCTCATGGGGTGCTCTGGCAGTGTCTTTGCCCACTACCTTGATCAGCTCCTTCGGAGATGCTCCAGTAGCGCAGCTGCGTGAGGTTGACCCCAACTACTCTCTTCTCGAGAAGGCAACTGTTCGCTACTAAAGCACGCAACATCATCTCGAAACACTTAACGAGGAAAGCCCCGCATCTGCGGGGCTTTCCTTATGTGTAGAAGCAATTACTGTGCAGCTGGCAGGCTCACAGTGAACATGGTCTTACCGGGTTCACTGGTCACCGTCACGGTTCCGTGGTGGGCCTGAACAACGGCATTAACAATGGCCAAGCCCAGTCCGGTGCTTCCGGTTGCACGCGTGCGGGAAGCGTCTCCTCGAGTGAAACGTTCGAACAACTCCGGCATCTGTTCTTGAGGGATACCAGGACCATTATCAATCACCTTGAGCAGAACATTCTCGTCGTGCTTTTCCAGCACCACCTGAACTGTGGAGCCAGCAGGTGTGTGAACCCTGGCATTCGCCAACAGGTTCACCACTACCTGGTGCAAGCGAGCCTGGTCACCGATGACTTCGAGAGGTTCTTCGGGAAGTTCCATATCCCAGGTGTGATCCGGTCCGGCAGCGTGAGCATCGCTCACAGCGTCGACAATGATGCGGGAGAGATCAACTGGGCTGTTCTGAAGTTCACGGCCTTCGTCCAGGCGAGCCAAGAGTAAGAGATCTTCGACCAACCCGGTCATGCGGGTTGCTTCAGATTCGATGCGGTTCAGTGAGTGACGAACATCCTCGGGGAGCTCGGCACCACTGCGCCTGGTGAGTTCGGCATAGCCGCGAATAGAGGCCAGCGGCGTGCGCAGTTCGTGGCTGGCATCCGCCACGAAGCGGCGCACCTTCTCTTCGCTGGCTTGGCGGGCAGCGAAGGCATGAGAGATGTGTCCGAGCATGTGGTTGAAGGCAGAGCCCACACGACCCACTTCGGTGCGGGGATCGGTGTCGTCTTCACTGACACGTTCCGCTAAATCAACATCTCCCTTATCGAGGGGAAGCTCAGCAACGCGAGTTGCTGAATCTGCAACACGATCGAGCGGGCGCAATTCGTAACGAATGAGCAAACGACCAGCAATGATGACCGCTCCCACACCAAATGCGGTCACCAACAAGATGACGGTAATGAGTTGAGCACTGGCTGCATTGACTTCGGTCATCGGCAGAGCAATCACGAGCTTGGCATCGCCTGTGGTGTTGACCGCTATCGCGCGGTAATCCTGCGACCCCTTGACGTGAATGGTGCTGGGCTCGCGGCTAATCTTCACCGTCGTGAAGTTCGAAATGTCTCCGACATCGACCAGTCGAACTTCACCGCGGTCGTTCAAAATGCCAGCCGTGGTGGAGCCATTAGCGGCGACAATGGCGACGAGAGTTCCTGCAGCCTGACCGGGCGCCAACAAGGCATTGTTGGGGCGGTCATCGTGATCGTTATCACCATCGTTGTGGCCGGGACGAACCGGAATACCGTCGGTGACGGCTTCCGTAGTTCGGATCACCGCACTGTTGAGCTGCGTGTCCAGTCGATCAACCAAGAAGGATCGCAGCGACAACACACTGACGACACCAATCAGGGCCGCGGCAACCACTAAAAGAGCTGCCATTGTCACCGTGAGGCGACGACGCAGCGTCCAGGGAGCGCGGGTGACTTTCGACATTATTCAGCCGGCTTGATCATGTAGCCAGCACCGCGAACGGTGTGCAGCATGGGCGAACCTTCGGCGTCAATCTTCTTGCGCAGGTAGGAGATGTAGATCTCCACGACTGAGCTCTTTCCACCAAAGTCGTAGTCCCAGACGCGGTCCAAAATTTGGCTCTTGCTCACCACGCGGCGAGGGTTACGCATGAGATAGCGCAGCAACTCGAACTCGGTTGCGGTCAGTTCAATGAGGCGACCAGCGCGGCGAACCTCGTGGCTGTCTTCATCCAGCTCGAGATCTCCCACAACTAGCACAGGGCTTTCGTTGGCATCCACGGTGAGGGTGGAGCGACGAATCAGTCCACGCAGTCGTGCCACAACTTCTTCCAAGCTAAAGGGCTTGGTCACATAGTCGTCGCCGCCAGCAGTGAGACCAGCAATACGGTCATCGAGGGCATCCTTGGCGGTCAAGAATAGGACGGGAACATCATTGCCATCTGCGCGGAGTCGTTGAAGAACCTGGAGGCCGTCGATGTCAGGAAGCATGATGTCGAGAACGATCGCATCGGGGCGGAAATCACGCGCAGTGGTGATGGCGGATGAGCCATCGGCTGCGGTCTTGATTTCCCAGCCTTCATAACGCAAAGCCATCTGTAGTAGGTCGGTCAGCGAGGCTTCGTCGTCCACAACGAGGACACGGATGGGGGAACCATCGGCACGAGTGAGGCGGATGGGGGCTTGGGCAGTTGTTTCGTTCACAAGATGAGTATGACGAAGTTTCCTATGAGAATCCTATGAACTGCCTAAGAAGGCTATGAATGTTCTGAGAGTGCGTCACTGCGGCGAGCGCACACACCGATGTCCGCAGGACAAGCCAGAATAGAGCTCGTGAGTTCAGCAGCTAACGTGGCCCAGATGCCCGAGACCAAGCCTCAGGCGGCCGAGCCTCACATTGCGTATCTCTCACGCATGGTCACCGATGGTTCGGATGAGGCCGCCTGGCTTCGTGCCCGCTCTCGTGGCATTACCGCAACGGATGTGGCCAAGCTCAACAGCGTGAACGCCATTCCCACCGCGGCCCTGGAAAAACTTCGCGGATCCAGCTTTACCGGAAACGTCTACACCGACCACGGTAAGGCTCGTGAACCGGTCATTGCTGCGTGGGTGAAAGAGAACTTCTCCATCGAGCCCAGCTCTGCGTTGTTCCACTCGGAAGCAGAATCTCGTCACCTTGCCACGCCCGATGGCATTGGTGTGGTGGAGGAAACCCTCATTCTTGCTGAGATCAAAACCAGCCAAAAGCCCTTCGAAGGTGTCCCTGCTGGATATCTGCGTCAGGTCTACTGGCAGCAATACGTGCTCGGTGCTGAGCGCACCTTGTTCGTGTGGGAACAGCACGAAAACTTTGTGCCCGTCTCGGACACCCCCAAGCACATCTGGATAGAGCGCGATGAGCGCGCAATCCGCGATCTCGTCTATCTCGCAAACGGGCTCATTGGTGAGCTTCACCGCCTGACGAACTAAGGAACCACCATGGCACTACCTGAGATCCCCACCCTTGTCGGTGACTATGTTCGCTTAGAACCTTTGAGCCACGAACATGCGGCTGACCTCTCTATTGCCAGCGATGACGGCAAGCTGCACGAGCTGTGGTACACCTGGGTTCCTGATGCTGCCGGCATGACTGCCGAGATTGACCGCCGCCTTGGACTCTACGCGCAGGGAACCATGATGCCGTTTGCCACTATTGATGTGGAGTCGGGTAAAGCCATTGGCATGACCACCTTCATGAACATGAAGCTCGAAAACTTCAAGATCGAGATCGGTTCCACCTGGATGGCGGCCAGCTATCAGGGAACCGCTATCAACCCCGAAGCCAAACTCCTTATGCTCAGCTATGCCTTCGACGTACTGAATTGCAACGCTGTTGAGCTGCGCACCCACGAGAAGAATGCTCAGTCTCGAGCAGCTATTGAAAAGCTCGGCGCCAAACTCGATGGCATGCTGCGCAACGACATGGTCATGGGCAATGGCACCCTGCGCAACACCGCCGTCTACTCCATCACCAAGGACGAGTGGCCTGGTGTTCACGACGGTCTCATTGCCCGCCTCGATGATCTTGAGCAGGCAGAAGAGGCCTAAGAACTAGCCTCGGTTATACGAACCGAGTGCCTCCACCAATGCCTCGTTGGCTTCAGGGGATCCCACTGAGATGCGGATTCCGGTGCCGCTAAAGGCCCGACCAATGATGCCGCGGCTCATCAGGTGAGCCTGAAGGGCATCGGTTTCTTCCCCTGCTGCAAGCCACACAAAGTTAGCCTGCGAGGCAGGAGCGTCCCAGTCGGTGGTGGCGAGGTAGGCCTCAAGCTTGGCGCGTTCTTCGAGAAGAACATCAATGCGTGCCTGTAGTTCAGGCTCTGCCAATAGTGATGCCACACCGGCAGCCTGAGCAATGTCGGTCACGCCAAAGGGCAAAGCGACTTTGGCAAGACCTTCCATCACCTCGGGGCGTGCAACGGTGTAGCCAAGACGCAGAGCGGCAAGGCCGTAGGCCTTGGAGAAGGTGTGAAGAACTGCAACGTTGGGGAACTCACGGTAGAGCTCCAAACCACGGGCAGCATCAGGATCGTTCTGGAAGTGCACGTACGCTTCGTCGATGACGACGAGTATGTGCGGGGGAACCTGTGCAAGGAATGCTCGCAGCTCTTCATGTCCCACGGCTGTTCCGGTGGGGTTGTTGGGCGTGCAGATGAAGATGAGTTTGGTGGCAGGGGTAATCGCCGCAATCATCGCGGGAAGATCATGCCGGTGATCAGCAGTGAGAGGAACCTCCACCGGAGTAGCCCCGGCTCCGCGCACCAAGATGGGATACGCCTCGAAGGAACGCCAGGCATACATCACTTCATCCCCGTGACCAGCGAAGGCACGAATGAGTTGACCGGCAACTTCGACAGATCCCGTGCCAAAGGCGAGTTCTGATTCCTTCACACCCAGACGCTGGGCCAAAGCTGCCGTGAGCACAGGTGCTGCCATGTTGGGATAGCGGTGCATCGTGGATGCTGCATCCGTAATAGCTTGGATGACCGAGGGAAGGGGCGGGTAAGGGTTCTCGTTCGACGAGAGTTTGTACACCGGACCATCCCAGCCGTCCACGGTGGACTTCCCTGGCTTATAGGCAGGGATGTTCTCGATGTGGGCAGGCTGCTTAATCACAGTTCAACGATACCGGTGATAGTTACCGGTACTTCTGCGCATCGAGAGGGAAAGTTAGATGCTGGGGTTTGAACCTAGGTCGGCGACGAGGGTTCCCCCGTTGAAGGTTGTGCCAACCTCACGGAAGTAGCCACCCAGGATTTTCTCAACAGGCAAGATTGAGCCCAGCTCGTCCCACTGCGAATCTCCGAGAGTCAACTCTGCGGTTCCGCCCCAGGCCTGACCGAGGTCAAGGTCAACGCCACCCATTGTGATGAGTTGGTCAAGAGAGTTACCAGCACCTGGGGTGATCGATGGAACCCAGCGGTTGTGAAGCATCTTGTGACCGTTGACGAAACCGTTGCTTTCGACGGGACCGGTGAGGGTCACCTTTGCTGAAGCGAGACGGTGGTCATAAGCGGCCAGGCTTGCACCGAACTTGGCGCCTGCTTCGAGGGTGGGGGTTGCCTTACCTCGGTTGTAGACGCGAGTGGAATGCATGGATCCTAGCTTCTTGGGGTAGCCCTGGAACCAGCCACGAGCCATAGCGAAGTCCTTGGTTACCCAGATGGCCACGCAGCGACTGTAGGTGACGCCTTCGTACTTGCAGCGGACAACCACGAAGGTTTCCATGTACTGCGAGCGATCGGGATCGAGAAGTTCTTCGAAGTCGTCAGAGCAGGACTGCCAGTCAGCCCAAATCAGTGCCACAGCACCGGGCTCTTCGTCGGCAAGCTCGAGTTCGGGAGGAAGAATGGCGCGCACGTTGGCAGGATCGGTCAGGTACTCGACAGTGAGTAGCGTTCCGGAGTAGTGCCACGGCATCTCGGGAATGATGGCGCTCTTCCCGGTTGGGGTCTTGGGCGCAAGAAAACCTTTGAGTTCAGTCATAGGACAAGATTATATGGTCATTCGTATCCAAACAAACATATTTTCGAAACATAACGTTTAGGCGAAAATGCACTGTTTGGCTTGACGTCGACCTTATTTATTGGGAAAGTTAGAAAATCGTTTCTATCCGAACGATTATGGATATGAACTCAATGAGGAGATCAATGATGTCAACCGCGCAAACGGCTGAAGACACCTCCCTAAAGAAGGGACGTCTTGGCGTCCTGGGAATCGTCTTCTTCGTCGTCGCAGCTTCCGCGCCCCTCGTGGGCATGACAGGTGCTGTTCCTGTCGCCATGCTCGCCGGTAACGGCGCAGCCGCCCCAGGCGCTTACCTCGCCGTGGGCATCGTCCTGCTCTTGTTCAGCGTTGGTTACACCGCCATGGCGCACAAGGTCACCAACACTGGTGCTTTCTTCGCTTACGTCGGCCGTGGCCTCGGCATCAAAGCCGGTGTTGCGTCCGCATTCATCTCCATCGTGGGATATGTCACCATTCAGCTGGCCATCTACGGTTTCTTCGGTGCGATTCTTTCCGGCCAGATGGCTGCCCTCGGACTTGAACTGCCATGGTATGTCTGGAGCATCCTTGCATGGGCTCTTGTGACCGCATTGTCACTTCTGAGTGTTGATGTCGGAGCCAAGGTTCTCGGCACCCTCATGATTCTGGAACTTCTTTCGCTCATCATCACTGCCATTGCAATCCTTGCTAACGGCGGTCCTGAGGGCTGGAACATTGGTGCATCTTTCGCTCCTGACCAGATCTTCGCAGGTGGCTTCGGCGGCGGTGCAGGTATCGCTATTGCTTTCGCTTTCGCTTCCTTCATTGGTTTTGAAGCAACTGCTATCTACGGCGAAGAATCCGTCGACCCTAAGAAGACCGTTCGTCGCGCAACCTACTGGGCTATCGGAATCATCACTGCACTCTTCGCAGTGGTGTCTTTCGCCATGGTTACCGGCATGGGCGCTAACGCAATCTTCGACCAGGTCATTGAGCGTTCATCCATCGAGGGTGTGCCACTGGCTGACCCCGCAGCTGTTCTGTTCTCACTGACAGACCAGTACGTCGGCGGCTGGATGGTTACCATCATGAGCTGGCTCGTTGTCTCGAGCCTGTTCGCTGGTTTGCTCGCATTCCAGAACGCAACTGCTCGTTACTTCTTCGCTATGGGTCGCGGTGGCATCTTGTCAGAGCGCTTCGCTCACGTGAACAAGGCGGGTGCTCCTCGTGCAGGTGTCATCCTCACCTCGATCATTGCTCTCGTTGTCATCGTGATCTTCGCAGTGGCTCAGCTTGACCCCGTACTCAACCTGTTCTTCTGGATGTCGGCCATCACCGCCATCTCGATCATCTTGGTTGAAATCTTGGTCAGCGTTGCGGTCATCGCTTACTTCGCTAAGAACAGCGGTGCGAATGCATGGCAGGGCAAGATTGCTCCTGCCCTGGCAGCAATTGGTCTCGTACTCGGTGAGTACCTGCTGATGAGCCGCTTCAACCTGCTGGCTGGAACTGTTGCCGACGGCGTGGACCCATCGCTTCCTGAAAGCGCATGGGCACTGAGCCCCCTCGGCTGGTTCCTGGTGCTGCTGCCCTTCATCGCTGGAATCATCGGCTTCATTGTCGCTGCAGTCCAGGGTAAGGAAAAGGCTGCACTGACCGAGGACATTCTGTCCTAACCAGTACACAAAACTGGGGCGCTCATCTGCATAAGATGGGCGCCCCTTTTGTGTGTCTGGAAGCTACTAGGCCGTGCGGGTGGGGCCCAGCAGAATGGGCTTCTTTTGATCCATCGTGAAGAAGTCATTGCCCTTGTCATCGACAACAACGAAGGCAGGGAAGTTCTCCACCTCGATCTTGTAGACAGCTTCCATACCCAGCTCGGGGTAGTCAATGATCTCCATCGAGCGAATGCTGTCTTGAGCCAGGCGAGCAGCAGGGCCACCCACAGAACCGAGGTAGAAGCCGCCATAGGTGCCACAGGCCTTGGTCACCACCGAGGAGCGGTTTCCCTTGGCCAACATGACCATGGAGCCACCAGCCTTCTGGAACTCCTCCACATAGCTGTCCATACGACCAGCGGTGGTGGGTCCGAAGGAACCCGTAGGTAGACCTTCGGGGGTCTTTGCCGGACCTGCATAGTAGATGGGGTGATCCTTGGCGTAGTCGGGCAACCCTTCACCCCGCTCCAGGCGTTCACGCATGCGTGCGTGAGCAATATCACGGGCCACCACAATGGTTCCGGTCAACATCACACGCGTGCCAATAGAGCAGGCGGAGAGCTCCTTGAGGATCTCCTCCATCGGCTGGTTCAAGTTGATGGGAACACCTGGTGAAGCCTGCTCGATTTCCTCAAGACCTGTTTCAGGAATGAAGCGTGCTGGGTCATGTTCAAGCTCTTCAATGAAGACACCCTCAGAGTTGATGGTGGCCAGGAGCTGACGGTCAGCCGAGCAGGAAACAGCAATGGCAATCGGCAGCGAAGCGCCGTGGCGAGGAAGACGAATAACACGAACGTCGTGGCAGAAGTACTTACCGCCGAACTGCGCACCAAAACCAATGGTTTTGGTCAGTTCGAAGACCTTCTGTTCGAACTCGAGGTCACGGAATCCCTGACCCTCCTTGCCACCTTCGGTGGGAAGCGAGTCGAGATAGTGGGTGGAGGCTAACTTAGCTGTCTTCACTGCGTAGTCAGCCGAGGTTCCACCAATGACAACGGCCAAGTGATACGGGGGGCATGCTGCGGTTCCCAGGCTGGCGATCTTCTCGCGCAGGAACTCCAACAGACGGGTCTCTTCCAGAACAGCCTTGGTCTCTTGGTAGAGGAAGGTCTTGTTCGCACTACCACCACCCTTGGCCATGAAGAGAAATTCATAGCTGTCGCCCTTGGTCAGTGAGATATCCACTTCAGCAGGCAGGTTGGTGCCGGTGTTGACTTCTTCCCACATCGAGGTGGGAGACATCTGCGAGTAGCGCAGGTTGAGGTCGTGGTACGCCTTGGCAATACCGTTCGTGATGTATTCAGCATCACGACCATCGGTCAGAATGCGGTGACCGCGCTTGGCCATGACCAGTGCCGTGCCAGTGTCTTGACACATGGGCAGCACACCACCGGAAGCCACGTTAGCGTTCTTGAGTAGGTCTAGGGCCACGTACTTGTCATTGCCCGATGCTTCAGGGTCTTCCAAGATTTTGCGCAGCTGGGCGAGGTGTGCTGGGCGCAGGTAGTAGTTGATTTCCTTATAGGCGGTGTAGGCCAAGAGCTCGAGTGCCTCAGGAGAGACCGAAGTGAAGGTGTGCTCACCGAGGGTGACCGATTCAACGCCTTCGTCACTGAGCAGAGTCCTGTCGTAGTCCGTGGACTGGCGGTGCAGGATCTGGTATTCGCCCTTGTTCATCATTGCCTTATTTCTGTTAACTCAAGGAAGTAATAAAAGTTTGCCGGTGGTTTTGCGCCCAGCCAAGTTGTCTTGAGCCTGTGCAGCCTCTGCCAACGGGTAGGTGCCACCAATGCGCACGTCAAGTTTCCCCGCAACCACGGCTTCTGTGAGCTCGCCCCAGCGCCAATTGCGCTCTTCGGCCGTTAACAAGTAATTCCACAGTGTGGGTCGAGTAATAAACAGCGAACCGCCGGAATTCAGGCGCTGCAGATCGAATTCCGGAACAGGACCAGACGCTGCCCCGAAGAGCACCATGGTCCCACGGATAGCCAGAGACATGAGTGAGCGATCAAAGGTGGCCTGGCCAACACCGTCATAGACCACATCAACACCGCGTCCATTGGTGAGCTCACGAACCCGAACATCAAAGCCCTCATAGTCCAGCACCTCGTCTGCACCAGCAGCACGAGCAAGCTCTGCCTTGTGTTCATCGGAGACGGTGGTGAACACACGAGCACCGCGCAGCTTGGCCAGTTGTATCAGCAGCAGGCCAACACCACCGGCTCCGGCATGAACCAGGGCAGTGTGCTCAGGTCCCAGCGGGAAGGTCGAAGATGCCAGATAGTGCGCGGTCATGCCCTGCAAGGGAAGAGCAGCCGCAGTGAGGTCATCCATGCCTGCGGGAATATGCAGTGCCTTCTCCGCAGGAACGAGAGCGAACTCTGCATAGGTCGAGATGCCGTCAGTGAAGACAATGCGCTGACCAACCTCCAGGTTGGTTACACCTTCGCCGAGAGCTTCGATTGTTCCCATGCCTTCAGCACCCAAGATGTGGGGAAGCGGGATGGAGTAGATGCCCTTGCGCTGGTAGATCTCAATGAAGTTCACACCGGTCGCACGCATACGCACAAGCACCTGTCCGGGACCCGCAACAGGGGCTTCAACCTCGGTGTAGTTCAGGACTGAAGAGTCACCGAACTCGGAGACAACAATGGCTTTACTCATAGTCTCAAGTCTGTCACTGCCAGAACGAATACTTCTGCCTCAGCGCTTGTTGCCCAGGTCCTCGATGACCTCGAAGAGGACATCGACGTCACTGAGCTCAGTGCGGAAGTTGGTGAAGCAGGGACGCAACCACGTCTCGCCATCGATCACAGCGGGCGAGAGGAAGACTCGGCCGTCCTTCTCTATGGCAGAACACAGCGCTGCGTTGTGCTTGCTGATCTGTTCGGGGTCGGTCATGCCGTGAGGAATGTGTTGCAAGGGAACGATGGAAAGTTGCGGACGGTGATGCAGAACACGGAAAGACGCATTCACGCTGGCACGTGAATAGGTTTCCTGAGCCAGCTCAATGTTCTTCGTGATGGCAGAGCGGAACTCTGATGCACCATGAGCCTTGAAGCCAAGCCACAGTTTGAGTGCACGTAGCGGACGCGAATACTCCAGCGTCACATCAACGGGGTTGGGCTCTTCACCCTCGTGCGGCATGTAGGCCTCGTTGTGGCCAAAGGTTGCTGCCAAGGCTGCGTAATCCTTGACCAGCACAATCGAACAGGCCTTCGGCACAAACAACCATTTGTGTGCATCGATAGTGACCGAGTCAGCCAACTCAATGCCATCAAAGAGGTCACGAGCAACATCCGTACCCGCAGCAGGAGCACCATAGGCACCATCGACGTGCATCCAGATGTTGTAAGTCTGGGCAATGCGGGCAATCTCGCGCAGAGGATCAATCGCGCCAGTCAAGGTGGTTCCTGCACTGGCAATGATGCACATCGGCTTCACACCAGCAGCCATATCTGCCCTGATCTGCTCTTCCAGAGCAGCAGGGACCATGCGGTGTTGCTCATCAATCGCAATAGATCGCACCGCACGGGTGCCCAGGCCCAACAGTTCCACAGCGCGCTTGTTGGAGTAGTGGGCTTCGCTGGAAACATAGACCGCCATGGGGCCGGTGTTACCCATCTCACGAGACTCAGGAACAGCACGATGACGAGCTGCGGCGAGCGCAGTGATGTTACTCACCGTTCCCCCGGAGGTGAAGAGTCCCCGAGCATTGGGGAAACCAATGAACTCCCCTAACCACTTACTGGTTTGCACTTCAAGGGTGGAAGCGGCACGGGCATCAACAGCCAAGTTGATGTCATAGGAGGCAGCCAGGAAGTCTGCCACGGCTCCAATTTCGAGGCCGCTGGAGCCGATATAGGCCAGGAAGCGGGGGCGCGATTGTGCCAGCGACTGATCGAGGACATCTACAGCCTGACCTAGAGCGTCTGTGTGAATCATGCCCTGTTCGGGCAGGGTCTCTGCCAACAACGCCGCGGTGGCGGCGGTGAGTTCTGGCTCACTCTCACGTGCTTTATCGAAACCTTCCCAGACCTGCGTCACGGTGTCGAAGGTTGCCTGGAGAACATCACGACGTTCATCGCCTAAGCGGAGATTGTGATTCATGTCTTTAGGATACAAACGGGCCCCACTCCCTCACAGGGTCGAGTCGACGAGTATGTCCCGCCTACTGGACGTTCCCCTCACGTGAGGAATAACTGTGCCACTTCCCGAGTTGGTACATTGAGAGGTCGAAGCACAGGAGCAGCGTGGCAATTACCCAGCAGCAGAGCGGTCAGCTGAGCACATTCAGCAGCCTGCGTCGGGTGTACCCATTCGTGCAAGGCGCCCTGCCCCTCCTCTTTGTCGGCATCTTCGTTTCTCTAGCTGCCGTAGCCACCGCATTGACCATTCCCTTCGCCCTGCGCTGGCTCGTGGACAACCCACTGAGCACGGGCGACGTGGCACAAATTGTGCCTGGTGTCGCTGTGATCTTCGGCCTGGGTATGGCCGAAGTGATCTTCATCTATCTGCGCCGCTGGATCACCTTAGCTCCCGGCGTTCACCTCGAGGGCAAGATGCGCAATGCCATCTATGTCCACCTGCAAAAGCTTCCGGTTTCTTTCCATGACAAGTGGCAAAGCGGCCAGCTGCTCTCACGCGCCATGGGTGACATTAGCACCGTGCGCAGATGGATTTCCTTCGCCTTGGTGCAGCTCGTCACGAGCACCATCATGCTCGTGGCGGGCTTCACCCTCCTCTTTGCTTTCAATGCTGTGCTGGGCGCCATCTTCCTAATCTGCTCACTCCCCCTGATCATCATCAGCTTGCGTTTCCAGCGCACTTTCACCACGTTGGCCAGGAACTCTCAAGACCAGCAGGGTGATTTAGCCACGTCCATTGAAGAGTCGGTTCACGGCATCCGCGTGCTGAAGTCTTTTGGTCGAGCCGGTGAAGCTCTCGAAGAATTCCTCGAGCAGGCCAATATCTTGCGCGGCACCGAACTTGCCAAGGGCAAGGCCAATGGCCAGATGTGGTTCTGGATGCTACTGATTCCCGACCTGGGATTTGCCATCACGTTGCTCATCGGCATCATCGAAGCTGAGCAAGGCATTGTCTCGGTGGGAACTCTCATCGCGTTCTTTGCCACGGCAGCCCTGCTCAAGGGACCGATGCAGTCCATTGCACCCATGCTTTCAATTTCTATTGAGGCAGCCAGCTCGCTGAACCGCTTCCACGAAGTGATGGACACCCCCATCGAGATCCTCGAAGTGCGGGATGCGAAAGATGTTCCAGCTGGTCCAGGTGAACTCGTCTTTGACGATGTGCACTTCCGTTACGAAGATTCCCCCGCACATGTTCCTGATCTGCTGGATGGAGTCAACCTGACGATAAAGCCAGGTGAAACCATGGCACTGGTGGGCCTGACCGGATGCGGCAAGACAAGCCTCACCGCCCTGACCACCAGACTCTTTGATGTCACCGGCGGTCGCATTCTGATTGATGGTGCGGACATCAGAGACGTGGGCATTGAAAGCCTGCGCACCCGCGTGGCCATGGCCTTTGAAGATGCCACATTGTTCTCCATATCCGTGCGAGACAACGTCTTGCTGGGCCGTGAAGATCTCACCAACACCGAGAACCCTGTGCTCCTAGCCGAGGGTGAAGCCCTCCTGCAGGAGTCACTCGACATTGCTCAAGCAGACTTTGCCCGAAGTTTGCCCAAGGGAGTCGAAAGCAAGATCGGCGAGGAAGGCCTGAGTCTCTCCGGCGGCCAGCGTCAGCGTTTGGCTTTAGCGAGAGCCATTGCCGTCCAGCCCAGCATCTTGGTGCTGGATGACCCTCTCTCCGCACTTGATGTCACCACCGAGGCTGCTGTCGAGAAGGCACTGCGTGAAGTACTGGGCACCACCACAGCGCTCATTGTGGCGCACCGACCCTCCACAGTGATGCTGGCGGATCGTGTTGCTCTCTTGCATAACGGCAAAATCCTGGACGTAGGCACCCACGCTGAACTTCTCGCGCGCTGCCCCGAATACCGCAACGTGATTGCTTCCCTCGAGGAGGAAAAGCGATGACGATTGCCGGAGTTCGCGGAGTAACCGGTGAAGAACGCTCCGACTTCACGAAACAGGAAGGAAAGCGCCTGCGCCAGCGCTCGCTTTCGTTACTGAAGTCCCTGCTTCACCCTGTGCGGGTGCGTTTGTATTGGACGCTCGTTGTTGTGGTGGTCAGCACGGCAGCGCAGGTTGCCGGGCCCACGCTGTTGGCACTAGGAATTGACCAGGGCTTGTCCCAGGTTGTGCAGAACCACAATTGGTTACCTGCGCAATTGATTGTGAGTGCGTATGTGCTCACCGCGATTGTCAGCTCGACCATGATGGCCGTCTATATGCGCTCTTCTGCGGTGCTGAGCCAAACGGTATTGATTGACCTGCGTGAACGTGTCTTCCAGCACACCCAAAACCTCAGTATGAGCTTCCACGAAAACTACACCTCGGGCCGCGTCATTGCTCGTCAAACCAGTGACATCGAAACCTTGCGTGAACTGCTCGATGGCGGAATCAGCAACCTGTTCCGCGGCATCTTGCTCATGACGTTCACGGCAGGCGCGTTGATTGCACTGGATCCTTCAAGTGCGCTTCCGCTGCTCATTGCTTTGATTCCTGCATTCTTCCTCACCCGCTGGTTCTCCAACACCTCCAAGAAGCAGTTCCGTGAAGCCCGCACCTTCTCGGCACGGTTGATTGTGCAGTTCGTGGAAACCATGACCGGTATCCGTGCCGTGAAAGCATTCCGCCGGGAAGAGCGCAACGAAAAGAGCTACGCCCTCGCCGTCGACGACTACCGGGAAGCAAACCGCAAAGTCATTCGCCTCTTTGGAACCTATGACCCCGGCCTCAAAGTCATTGGTGTCTTCACCCTGGCTGCCGTCTTGATTCTGGGGTCGTTCCGTGTGGCCAACGGCGCTATGGAGGTCGGCGTACTTCTTGCAGCTGTTCTCTACACCCGCCGGTTCTTTGAACCGATGGAAGAACTAGCCATGTTCTATAACTCCTTCCAGAACGCGTCCTCTGCGTTGGAGAAGGTCTCGGGCATGCTCGAAGAGAAGGCCACCGTGGTGGAGCCGCTCAATCCGACTCCTCTGGTTCACCCCAAGGGCAAGCTGGACTTCAACCAGGTTCGATTTGGATATAACGACGAGACCATCGTTCTTCCCCAACTTGATCTCCACATCCCAGCAGGACAGACCATCGCTTTGGTGGGAACCACCGGCGCTGGGAAGTCCACCCTGGCAAAGTTGGTGGCACGTTTTTATGACCCCAGCCAGGGAACCGTCAGCCTGGATGACATCGACCTGCGTGACCTAGCCAACAAGGATCTCCGCCGAGCCATCGTCATGGTGACCCAAGAGTCCTATTTGTTTTCAGGTTCGGTTTCCGACAACATTGGCCTTGGTAAACCTGGAGCAACGCAGGAAGAAATTGAGGCGTCTGCCAAGGCTGTGGGTGCTCATGATTTCATCATGAGATTGCCGGAAGGCTACGACACTGACGTGAACAAGCGCGGTGGTCGTTTGTCCGCAGGACAACGTCAGCTGCTCTCTTTCGCGCGCGCATTCATTGCAGACCCCACCGTGCTGATCTTGGATGAGGCAACTGCATCTCTCGACATCCCAAGCGAGCGACTGGTTCAGCGGGGGCTACAAACCTTGCTCGCTGATCGCACCGCAATCATCATTGCTCACCGACTCTCGACGGTGTCGATTGCTGACCGTGTGCTCGTGATGGAGCATGGCGAAATCATCGAGGACGGTTCCCCTGAGGAACTCATTGCCGGCACCGGCAAGTTTGCCAGTCTGCACTCAGCCTGGCGAGACTCTCTGGCTTAGGCCACGCCACCCACGACGTCGTAGTGGCCAACAACAGTGTTGCCCGACTTAGCTAGGGCAACAATCACGGAGCCATAACCTCCTCGCCATTCCGAGTGCAGGCGAGTGTGCTCAGACTCGGGGACCAACGTCTCGGCGATGAAGCCAGAGGGGGTCACCACACCTGCAATCTGGACACCGTTGACGGTAACCATTACCTCCGCTGCATCTGTGGCCACGTCAACGTGGATGGGTACCATCCCATTGACCGCAGGTGCCATGGAGACGAGGACGTGAAGTTCGGGAGCCTGGCTTACTTGCTCAACATCGCGCGAGACCCAGTGAGTTCCAGCAAGCTCAGGCGTGCGAGGAGCGGCAACGCGGTGGTTACGGTAGTTATCGAAAGCCCAGGCATAAGCCAGGAGGTTGCTGTCGTCATAGCCACGACCTGCGAAGGTCAGTCCGGTTGGCATACCGATGTCACTCATGATTCCCATGGGTGCCGTGACAGTAGGAATGCCCAGGTGGCGTGGAACCAGGTTGCCGTTGGCAACCCAGGTTCCGTTGCGCCAGGCCAGGTCAGCTGAGGCGTCATTGACATCAGCATCAGCAGGGCCCACATCAGCAGAAGCGGGGAAGACAACAGCATCGAGCCCGAGTTCGTCCATCCAGTCTTCGAGGTCAAGCTTGCGTGCCTTCTCAAGCCCTGGAATACCTTCAGCCATATCTGGAATATCCACGAGAGCAGGAACTCCGTCTCGCTTAGCGCGGGCCACATACTCCTCTAACGGAACATCTTCGGGGGCAAAGCGATGCAGGTGGTCGTCGTAACGACCCGGCACCGAACCAGAAGGAACGGGGAAGATCTTGTCTGGGTCGACCTGTGCCAAGGCGTTAAGTGTGGGGTCATTGTTGGCAGCCAAGAAGTCGTGCCAGCCCAACATGGAGAGCTCCCACAGCTCATGCTCAGCAAAGTGTTCAGGCACTAAACCTCGAGCCTTGAGGTTCTTCGCCTCTGGCCCACGGCTTTCGTAGTTGGTCACCACGGGGAAGTCAGTCTCCACAACCTCAGCACCGAGAGCTTCGAGGTCAGCTTTGGCTTGATGCCAGAGCTCCACCACAGAGTCGCGGGTCTCTATGACATCAATGTCATCGAGGACAATGTCGACCGGAGCCTTGTTGATATACATCCGTGGAATAGCAATACGCTTGCCCTCGAGAGCACGAGGGTTTGCAAGAGCAGGATAGGAATCAGGGCGTAGCTCAGAACTCTTCGGGGTCTTCACCCACGGCTGCATGCGCCAGAAGTCTCCACGCACTTCCCAGTCGTCTCCCACGACCTGGTCGAGCACAGCGAGCATGTCATCCATCGTGCGCGTGTGAGGAACCACGACATCCATGGTGGGAACAAGTGGCCAGTTGCCTCGGGTTGAGATCACTCCCCGGGAGGGTGTGTATGCGCAGAGCCCATTGTTATTGGCAGGTGCACGGCCAGAAGACCAGGTCTCTTCACCCAGACCAAAGGCAGCGAAGCTGGCGCCGGTAGCGGTGCCCGAACCGTTTGAAGAACCTGAACCAAACGCAGCGGTCAAGAAATCTGCGTTATACGGGCTTTCCGCGCGGCCATAGAGTCCGCGCTGCATGCCGCCGTTGGCCATCGGTGGCATGTTGGTTAAACCAATAAGAACGGCGCCTGCTTTGCGCAATTGCGCAATGGTGAAGGCGTCATCGGTGGCAATGAGATCCGCAAATGCAGGAGAGCCAGAAGCGACCGTCAACCCCTTGACCTTGTAGCTGTTCTTAGCTGTATAGGGAATACCGTCGAGGTACCCCAGAGACTTTCCCTGAGCACGGCGCTCATCAGCTGCTCGAGCTTCAGCAAAGAGATCGGGATTCAGAATCGGAACAGCGTTGAGCGTGATGCCATGGCGGTCATAGAAGGCAATGCGATTCAGGTAGGCAGCAACAAGCTCAACGCTTGTGATCACGCCAGCATCCAAATCAGCTCGTAGCTGAGCGATGGACTTCTCAACGACGGTGTAGGAGGTCATGCCTTACACATTACCCATTCACGTACTCCTGTAAATCCTCAGGCAAGAGGGGTGGGTTTCTCAGGAAATATAGGCCAGACTGAGCACAGTGACGGCCCGTCTCAGGGTCACAAAAGGACTGGTGCATCATGGCTCGCAAGATTCGCTCCGAAGATGAACAGATCAAACGCCTGCGGGTTTACAACATTGTTGCGGGTGCCATCCACCTGCTCCAGGGTCTGGCATTCCTATTCGTGCTAACCAAGCTCAGTTCACAGGTTATGTTCCCCGTGACGGTCGACTACATGACCGGCCCTCCCGGAGTGGATCTCCCCACGGAGCAGGTCACACTGTTTGAAATAAACCTCGGCCTGGGTGTGGTGGCCTTCCTCTTTATGTCGGCTTTCTTCCACTTCCTTATTTCTTTGCCTGGTGTCTTCACGCGCTATGCCAATGGCTTGAAACTCAACCACAACTACTTCCGCTGGACAGAGTATTCGCTGAGCTCCTCGGTCATGATCTGGCTGATTGCTCAGCTCAACGGTGCTACCGACTTCGCTGCTCTGTTTGCGATCTTCGCGGTGAACGCCTCCATGATCATGTTCGGGGCACTGCAGGAGAAGTATGAGAAGCCAGGAAACAAGAAGTTCCTGCCATTCATCTTCGGCTCCATGACCGGAATCGTGCCCTGGATCATCATTGCCGTCTACACCCTGCAGCCTGGCTCAACCAGCGCAGCTGAGGTTCCTGGTTTTGTCTATGGCATCGTGATTTCACTCTTCGTGTTCTTCAACACTTTCGCCATCAACCAGGTTTTGCAGTATCGCCAAATTGGCGGTTGGAAGAGCTACCTTCGCGGTGAACGTGCCTACATCACACTCAGCTTGGTCGCCAAGAGCGTCCTGGCTTGGCAGGTCTTCTCTGGCGCGTTAGTTCCACTCTTTGTGAACTAACGCACCAGAGAGAAGCTCACGCTTTACTGAAAGAGAGCTAACAACTCCGCAATCGTGGTGTTGTTGTTCAATGGGTGACGCAAGGGAATCTCACCGTGCACGGTGTAGTGGTTGTTGCGACCAACCTTGGTCTTCTCCACATAGCCAGCATCTACTAAGTCCGTGAGGATTCCTGCGGTTGCCCGAGCAGTAATGCCCACCTTGGCGGCAATCTGATCCACCGTGAGATCAGCTGATTGCGCAACCGCAACCAGCACGTGACCGTGGTGAGTGAGAAATGTCCATTGAGCCATGCTTACATCCTGACAGACCTGCGCCACAGTGGCTTCAATTCTGCAATCTCAGCCTCTGTTGCTTCAGGGAATTCTTGCTTGTGGGCTGGCTCAGCGTGAACAACCTCCTTGTTGCGGCTCACAATCAGGCTCGCCACAATCGCGGCCATCAGGATGGTGAGAATCACTGTCAGAGACAATCCACTGGGCACCTTCACAAAGTCGTGCAGACCCATCTTGATACCGACCCAGACCAGCACCAGGGCCAGCCCCACCTTGAGATAGATAAAGCGGTGCATCAGGTCAGCTAAGAGGAAGTACATCGCGCGCAGACCCAGAAGTGCGAAGGCGTTCGCGGTGAAGACCAGGAACGATTCAGACGTCACCGCGAAGATCGCAGGGATGGAATCCACCGCGAAGATAATGTCGGTGAACTCCACCAGCACTAGGACCAACAGCAGTGGAGTGGCGAATAACGTGCCACCAATTCTCACAAAGAGGCGCTGCCCGTAGAACTTCTTCACGCTCGGCACCCGTGCAGAGAACCACTTATAGAAACGTCCTTGGGTGGGGTCTGAGTGCTCGTTGCGCTTGATCAGCATGTGAATACCGGTATAGATGAGGAAGGCAGCGAAGAGGTAGAGCACCCAGGCAAAGTTTTCGAGGATGACTGATCCCAGCGCGATGAAGATGCCTCGGAAGATCAGCGCACCCAGCACACCCAGGAAGAGCACCCGGTGCTGATACTTCCTCGGCACGCTAAATGCCGCGAAGATCAATGCCCAGATAAAGACGTTGTCGATAGCGAGGGATTTCTCAATGACGAAACCAGCAAAGTATTGCTGACCGTATTCCTCGCCGAAGCTGTTCCAGATGAGAACGCCGAAGCCCACACCGGTGGCAACCCAGAAAGCTGACCACAGCGCAGCTTCACGCAGGGAGATCTCGTGGGCCTTGCGGTGGGCAAAGAGATCGACCAACAGCATCACGATGATGCCAGCACATACTGCGAGCCACATCCAGAGTTCTACGTTCATGATCCACCTTCATTAGAGAAAAGTTATTACGGAAAAGTATTTCATGTATTATTGTTCCAGTCAACCGATTGGAATCAGATGTTTGAATCTCTGCAACTCGCTGTCACGAACCTGACTTCTCCCCCCGTGCTGGCCTTCGTGTTGGGTCTGATAGCTGTTGGCCTCAGAAGCAAACTCGAGATTCCACCACAGATCTTCAGCGCACTCTCCATCTATCTCCTGCTCGCTATCGGCATCAAAGGCGGTGTGGGTCTGCGCAACGCAGACCCCACACAGATCGCCGCACCAATAGCCCTAGCCATCGCGGTCGGGCTCTTGATTCCGATCGCCGCCTTCGCGCTCTTGAAGGTACTGACCCCGCTGAGTCAACTCGATCGCGGGGCGATTGCCGCCCACTACGGTTCGACTTCCTTGGTGACCTTCACGGCAGGGCTCATGTTCGTCGAATCCTTAGGGCTCGAAACAGAAGGCTTCTTACCCACCCTGCTGGCCATCATGGAAGTACCCGGCCTGATTGTGGGCCTTGTCCTTGCCCGCAAGGCCAGCAAAGGTCAAAGCTGGGGTCCCCTCATGCACGAAGTGCTCACTGGGAAGTCCATCTTGCTCTTGGTTGGCGGTCTGGTCATCGGTGCCGTCAGCGGCCAGACCGGCTACGAGCGAGTGGAGCCGTTCTTCGGCGGCCTGTTTGTGGGAATACTCACACTCTTCCTCCTTCAGCTCGGAATTCAGGCTGGATCACACCTCAAAGAACTGCCGCAGGCCGGCTGGGGATTGCTCGTGTTTGCACTCGGTTTTCCGCTGATTGCCGGCTTTGCAGGAGTTGCACTTGCGGCCTGGATTGGGCTGAGCGCTGGAGGAGCTGCGGTGTTTGGAATTCTGTGCGCTAGTGCGTCATACATCGCGGCGCCCGCTGCAGTGAAGCTCTCCCTGCCCCAGGCAAACCCAGGCTTCTATCTCACAGCGAGCTTGGGGATTACCTTCCCGTTCAACCTGATTGTAGGAATACCCCTGTTCGTGTGGTTCGCTCAGGTAATTGGCTAGCCGCTGAAGCAAAACAAAACCCCCTCGCGATGAGGGGGTTTTGACGGCGTAGCTGGAGCGGGGCTCGATCCCGCGACCTCACGATTATGAGTCGTGCGCTCTAACCAGCTGAGCTACCCAGCCACGAACATCCGCCGGTGAGGCAGGTTACCCTGCAGCAGTCGAAGAATGATCGGGCCCCGAGCGAGGATTGAACTCGCGACCCCTTCCTTACCATGGAAGTGCTCTACCACTGAGCTATCGGGGCGTATCCATACCTTCGAGGTTCCCCTCGAAAATTGGCACCGTAAGAGATTATCACCTCTGAGCGCATGCTAAAAACACAAGGCGGTTGATGACATACCGCAGGGATGTTCTCAGGAGTTTCGCTCGTGCCTAAACTTGCTCCATGAGTGAAAAAGAGTGGTGGCGTTCCTCCGTTATTTACCAGATCTACCCCCGTTCCTTCGCGGATGCGAATGGTGATGGAATTGGTGACCTCGCCGGTATTACTTCTCGCCTGCCCAAGCTCAAAGAACTCGGTGTTGACGCCATCTGGCTCTCCCCCTTTATGACCAGCCCGCAAAAGGATGCTGGTTATGACGTGGCCAACTACTGTGACGTGGACCCTCTCTTTGGCGCACTTGCAGACTTCGATACTCTCGAGTCCACGGCTCACGGCCTGGGCCTCAAGGTCATTGTTGACTTGGTTCCCAACCACTGCTCGTCTGAGCACCCCTGGTTTGTGGAAGCACTTGCTGCCGGAGAAGGCAGTGAAGAACGTGCCCGCTTCATGTTCCGGGAAGGCAAGGGAGTAAACGGTGAACTTCCTCCCAACAACTGGGAGTCTGTCTTTGGCGGTCCCGCCTGGACTAGAACCACTAACCCAGATGGCACCCCTGGTCATTGGTACTTGCACCTCTTCGACTCCAGCCAGCCTGACTTCGACTGGACTAACCGCTGGGTTCGTGACCGCTTCCTCGAAATCCTGCGCTTCTGGCTAGACCGTGGTGTCGATGGGTTCCGCGTGGATGTTGCTCACGGTCTCTCCAAGGCACCGGGTCTTCCTGATTTCCGACGCGACGAGGCCTACTGGAATACTCCCGCTGAGGTTCGTCCCGACAACCCCTACTTCGGACATGAGGGTGTCCACGAGATCTATCGTGAATGGCACCAGCTGCTTGAGGAATATCCTGGCGAGCGCATTCTCTGCGCTGAGGCATTTGTGGAACCGCTCACCAAGATGGCGAAGTGGGTTCGTTCCGATGAGATGCAGCAAGCATTTAACTTCCCCTTCCTGGTGACCCGCTGGAATGGCGAACAGATGCGTCAGGTCATCAAGGACTCCATTTCGGCATTCCATGCCGTAGACGCACCCAGCACCTGGGTGCTCTCCAACCATGACCAGATACGTCACGCAACTCGTCTTGCACTGGATCCCAACGCGAAAACTGCTGACCGCATCACCGGTATTGGGCCACTGACTGAACCCAAGCCAGATAATGCACTAGGTCTAGCTCGTGGCCGTGCAGCATCAGCCATGATGCTGGCATTGCCCGGAGTGACCTATATGTATCAGGGTGAAGAACTTGGACTTCCTGAAGCAATGGACATTCCTGATGACAAGCGTCAGGACCCCACTTTCTTCCGCACCGCAGGTGAGTCCTATGGCCGCGATGGGTGCCGTGTCCCAATCCCCTGGGAGGCAGAGGCCACTAACTACGGCTTTGGTCTTGCAGGTGAACCATGGTTGCCACAACCTGCTGTCTATCGCGACTTTGCACGTGACCTCCAAGAGGGCGTTCCAGGCTCAACCCTCGAGCTCTACAAAGCAGCGCTGGCGATTCGTAAGGATCGGGCGCTGGGTGACGGCATTCTTGAGTGGATTGAAGGAACGCCAGAAAACGTGCTGGGGTTCCGCAATGGTGACGTAACGGTATTCATCAACTACAGCCAAGACGATTTTGTGTTGCCTGACGGGGACATCATTCTCGACAGCGCTGACAGCAGCTCTGGTGTTCTCACACCCGCAAGTGCTGTCTGGATGGTTTAGTGCCTAACCTCGTTCGGTGCCATACCTGCGTGCTGCACCAGGAATGAATAGGGGTCAATCGGAGCATCTGCCACTCGAATCTCGAGGTGCAAGTGAGGACCGGTGGTAAGACCGGTCTGACCGATATTTCCGACGAAGTCACCCTTCTTGACGGTCTGCCCTGCGGTGACCGTGGGAGAACCCAGGGCCATGTGGCAATAGACACTGGTGAACTTGGTGCCATCAACGTTGTGCTCAATGAATACCGCCACACCACAAGTGGGACCTGGGTTTTCAACCAGGGACACAATGCCATCAGCTACTGAGTAGATGGGGGTGCCATAGGCAGGGTCAATGTCGAGTCCGGTGTGGAAGTTGTAACTTCCAAACAAGTTGCGAGGGCCGTAGGGTGAGGAAATTTTCACTTCATCCACCGGCCAGCGCATGCCGTTAGTAGAGACAGGCACGTTCACGTTGAGTTTCTTGGGTGCATAAGCTCCAGCTGTGGGAGCTGCCTGTGCGGCTGTCACACTCACACCGTCACGCCCGGCGTTGACATCACCACCCGTGCCTTCAACGGTCTGCCCATCTCCAATGGCCATAGTGCTCAGGCGGGCCTGCTCAGACTGCAGCGCGACGTCTTCTGGAGAGAGCAGCGCATTGGCTGGAATGCTGGTGGCAATAGCCAAACCAGCAACAAATGCCATGGCAACCATGCTGAAAATCTGTGCACCGCGACGTTTGCGAGACTTCGGTGCAACAATCTTTGGTTCAGTACTGCGACGCTTATGCTTCAACCTCACCTTGACCACTGGAGCAGGAGTGCGAGGAGTTGAAGCCTGTGCAATGAGTGAAATGGGTGCAGGTAATTGAGCAGTATTCACTGGTGGCTCAGTGAGCACTGGCTTTGCGGGGATAACAGGTATTCCCTCAGCGGGCGTGTTCATCTCTGCCTGAACAGGATCCGTCAACACGGGAACATCGTGTGCAGGTTCTGGCAGGACAGCAGTGGCGTCTTCTTCTGCACGAGGTGGTCGATTACGAAGATCTCGTCGACGCAGTGGTGCTTCTTCTGCAAATGCGGGTGGTGCAGCAACCGAAGAAGCTACGGCTTCTTCTATCTGGGTTTCCGCCGGAATACTCAGTTCTCGAGATGGGGTACGCATACCTTGCATCTGACGTTCTAGCTCTTCAGCGAGCCGTTCTTCAGCCAATCGTGCTTCACGCAAACGCATTTCACGTCGGGTGAGGGGCTGTTCTGGGTTCCCCAAGGCGCTCTGCTGGTTATCAGCAGAGAAGTCGTTGGAATCGTGAACCACTAAAACTTTTCCTCACATAATCATGACCCGGGGCTAGTGCCCTGCGGGATGAAAGATAACGGAATGGTTAACGCTACAGATAAACCCTGAGAAAGACCACCCAGAAAAGATCAAATGAAGGTGAATTTCCTTAGCTCAACAGGAGTTTTTCAATCTGAGAAAACAGGTGAGTATTTGTGGCAAGCAGCATTTCCCGGCCCTCTGGAGCACCGTCTAGACCGCCCACAACCCCTCCTGCTTCACGCAGTACGAGGCTACCTGCTGCATAGTCCCATGGTTTGGTGTCTCTCTCGTAGTAGGCATCTAGCTGGCCTGCTGCAACTGCACACAGATCCAGTGACGCTGCTCCAGCACGGCGAATGTCCCTCACGGCAGGAAGAATGCGGGTGAGAACATCTGCCTGTTCAGCTCGCAACTCTGAACTATAGGCAAAGCCCGTTGCCAGCAGAGTGTGGGCGAGCAGGGTCTCTTGGTTGACGGCAAGAGGTGAAGTCATACCTGCCTTAGTCAGGAACGCTCCACCACCAAGCGAAGCGAAGTAGAGCTCGTCATTCATCGGGTTGAAGACCACGCCGGCAAGCTGCTTCCACGTCCCAGGGTCTGGTGTTCCTTCAACCACAGCAATACTGACGGCGAATTGGGGAATGCCGTAGAGGTAGTTCACGGTGCCATCGATTGGGTCAACAATCCAGGTGAGACCTGAAGTTCCTGTGGAGTCTCCACCCTCTTCGCCATAGAAGCCGTCCTCGGGGCGAAGCTCGGCCAGACGGGACTTCACAAACTCTTCACACTCGCGGTCTGCGAACGTCACCACATCGATAGAACTGGACTTTGTATCAGCCACCACAACGCCTTCGCTGCGACGGCGTGCAATCAGTTCACCGGCTTCAAGTGCAATTGTGCGAGCAATGTCGAGAAGTTCTGTGGGGGAAACAGCCATGCTCCAAGATTACCTCACTCCAACATAAGGATTTCATATAACCTAAGTTATGATAGGTGTTATGAAATCCTCAGCTCCTCTGCTCTCCCCTATTTTGCGTTCTGATACGCAAGGGAGAATGCTCGCTGCCCTGATGCGCGATGCAGAAAAGGAACTTTCTCTTACTGAATTGGCAGCCCAATGCGATGTTGCCGTTCCAACCATTTTGCGCGACGTTGATCGACTTGTTGACGGGGGTTACGTCTCCGCACGTCGAGTCGGCAGAAACCGTCTTGTTCGCATCAACACAGAACACCCCATCTACGCCTCCCTGTGGAACGTGGTTATGTTCGGATACGGACCAGCCGCACTCCTTCCCGGCTTACTCAGTGATCTGCCTGGCATAGAACATGCCTATATCTATGGTTCGTGGGCAGCAAGATTCTTGGGTGAAAGTGGCGAAAGCCCCCGAGATATTGACGTGCTCATTGTCGGTGGCTCCGAATATGGTGACCTCTATGAGGTCGCACACAAGGCCTCTGCACTTGTCGGTCGAGAGGTCAACATCAACGTGATAACCCCCGAACGCTGGGCAAACCAGACAGATGGATTTGTTACCACAGTGAAAAGCCGACCTTTGCTGGAGTTGAATCTGGAGAAGTAGTGATTACCCACTGGAAGCAAGGACGAACCGAAATAGAAACAATGGTGAAGGCCGGCTACCTCCAGAAAGTATCGCCCGATCGTGAGCTTGCGGAACTCTTCCTAGAACATGCTCGGCTTCACCTCCACACCGCAACGCAAGTTCAAGCAACAGACCCCACTGGTAGTTTTCAGATTGCCTACGACGCAGCGAGAAAATCCTGCGCTGCACTTCTGGAAAATCAGGGTCTTCGCGCTACCAGTAAAGGTGGGCATCGCGCCGTCGAGGATGCCCTCCGAGCCCAGCTGGTTCCACCCCTGAAATCGCAACTCAACAATTTTGGCTGGATGCGCACACTGCGCAATGCTTCTGAATATCCGAGTTTTGATAATCCGACTGCTGACGCGTCGGATGCACGCACCGCCATCACCTACGCCAAGGAGCTTCTCGGACTAGCCGAAAAGCTCCTTGATGAAATGCCGGTGTTCTAGCCGGACCCGCTATGCCTGGAAGGCGAGAGTTCCGTCGATGTAGGTTTCGTTGACCACGATCTTGTCCCAGCTTTCTGGGTCAGAGGTCCAGGGGTTGCTATCCAGCACGGCGTAATCAGCACGCTTACCCACTTCAAGCGAGCCACGGTCATCAGCGTGGATCTGCCAGGCGGCATCTCTCGTGATTGCAGCAAGCGCTTGCGCTGGTGTTGCGCATTCAGCTGCGTTGAGAATAGAACCATCTGCCTGCAGACGACGCAATACTGCGGTCTGTGCGCTAAGCAGTGGGTGAACCTTGCTCACGTTGTAGTCGGAGTGCAGGCTGACGTTGATGCCGGCTTTGAGTGCCGAGGCAACGCGGTCGAGTCGGTTTGCACGTTCTGGACCGAGGATGGTGTCGCGGAACGCAGCACCCCAGTAGAGCACGTGGTTCATCAAGAAGGTGGCCGAGATACCAGCCTTAGCCGTGCGGGCAAGCTGGTCATCTGTCGTGACGGAGAAATGAACAAAGGAGTGACGCAGATCTGCGTTAGCGCTACCAGGAAGGATTTCTTCCATCGCTTCAAGTGCCATTTCAACCGCAGCGTCACCATTGGTGTGCACGTTGATCTGCCAGCCATCGTTGAGACCTGCACGGATTGCACCGCGGAGACCTTCGGGGGTCCAGTCGCCGTGACCGCCGTTGTCCTCACCCAGGTAGGGCTGCATGAAGTAGCCCGAACGACCCTGGTTAGATCCGTCGGCTACGACTTTCCACGCATCCGCACGAACCATTTCGTCACCACTGAACGGAGTGACTCCTGCGTCCTTCCAGGTTTGTGCAACCTGTTCAGGAGTCTTACCCTGCATGATGGCGAACTGAGCGGTAGACACACGAACGGGCAAACGCTTGGCGCTGTTGAGCTGGTGCAACATGGCCACTTCGCTCACTCCGGCAAGGCTGCCGGTGGCACCCTCACGCAGTGAGGTAACACCCTGCTTGGCACACTCATTCAAAATTTCGAGGATGCCAGCACCAATCTGAGCTGGTGTTGGCTTGGGCATAGCACCGAGCATCATCATCATGGCGGGAGCTTCACCGATAACACCAGTGAACTTTCCATTGGATCGACCGAAGTTGCCACCTGCTGGGTCTGGAGTGTCATAGGTCACGCCAGCTGCCGCAAATGCAGCGGAGTTGGCATAGAGGTAGTGCATGGATGCGTTCATCACCACAACAGGGTTGTTGGGGCAAGCTGCATCAAGAATGTCGAGGGTGAGGTCAGGCTCGCCTGGGTAGAGGCTGGGGTCAAACAGCTTGGCGTAGACAAACTGACCGGCAGGAGTCTGCGCAGCAGAGGCCTTGATCGCGGCCACAACATCATCGAACGTTGCACACACTTCGTGGGACACATCGGTCCAGGTGAGGTTCAGCAGTGAAGTCCAGATGTGCATGTGGGGCTCAATGAGGCCGGGAACAACAACACCTTCAGGCTTCACGGTCTTGGTGGAAGAGTCAACGAGTCCCTCAACATCTTTGAGCGCACCAATACCGATGATGGCGCCTCCCGAGATCGCCATCGCTTCGGCAAGTGGCGCAGCGGGGTTACCCGTTGCGATAATGCCCACAACCAGAATCTCGGCAGCTTGTCCAACCGAAAGACCTGCAGCGTGGTTAGCGGCGGTGACGGTTGTTCCAGCAGAGCTGAGTGCAGCGCCGAGGTGGTCTTGAGTGACGGGGTGTGCTGTGCAGCAACCTGCAGCCATGAGAGAACTCCTTCGTTTCGTTCGTCCTTCAACGTATCAGTGAATACTGAACGAATGGTCTACGGAATTCTTTTTCAATGATGAATACAAAGTATTAAACGAATTCCCCAACCATGCCGGCTTCTGATTGACTTAGCCCATGGTTAGACCAGCGCTCAAAGCAAACATCATGTTCTTTTCTTCCATCGTGTTTATGCTCGTGCCCACAATTCTGGTGGTCTTTGTGGGATGGCCAACAGCCGCTTCGTTGGCCATGCTTGCCGCCATGGGTGGACTGTTTTCCATGATCGGTTATCACGGGCGCGGCATGCTGCTCCTGATTATCGCAACAGGCGTCACCACTTTTGCTGCCTCATTTGTGAGTGAGAACCCCTGGGCATCCGCAGCACTGATGTTGCTGTGTGGTGCAGGTCTTGGTGCCGTCAACAAGTGGGGACTGTCGTTGTGGAACTTTATGTTCCCGGTCTTTGCTGCTGCTGTTATTGCCCAACCGCCCAAGGTTGCCTCTGGTGCACTCCCCAATGCCTTGCTCACCAGTGGAATTGCGATGGGGTCATTGATTCTCGCTGCGCTGCTCACCATGATTCTGGTGAAGGAACCTCGCCAGAAAGAGACCACGGTTTACCCGACCAAGGTCAACGTGATGTACGCCGTGAACCTCGGAGTGCTGCTGGCAGTGTCCGGATATTTCACCTCGATCTATCGCCACGAACAAATTGGTGTGTGGCTCACTCTCACCATCGTGATTATTTTGATCTATCCCTATGCAGGTCAGAGCACAAGCAGAGCAATTCAGCGAGCGGCTGGAACTATCCTGGGTTTCCTCATCGCTATCGGTGTGGGCGCCTCAGGACTTCCTGACTTCCTTTTTTATGCAACAGCATTCGTGTTCTTGGAGATTGCCCTCCTCATGCGCATCGCTCCCGGCAAGAAGTACTGGGAATACGTCATGTTCCTCACCCCTGGCGTGGTGTTGATCTCGGGCAAGCCCTCTGAGCTGACCGCTGTTTCTCACGATCGTCTCTATGCCACCATCATTGCGGCAGTTGCCTGCCTCATCGTTCTGGCTATTGAACGAGGACTGTTCTGGCGAGGCGGATTGAACAAAAAGCCTGAGGTTGTTGCTCACTAAGTAGGCGCATGAAAAAACGCCCCACATGGAGGCGTTCTTCCTTGTGTATCTGATTACTAGTTGATCGAGTCGATGACCTTGTTCAAGGTTGCGGAAGGACGCATGACCTTTTCGATCTTCACAGCATCTGGCTTGTAGTAGCCACCGATGTCAGCAGGCTTACCCTGAACGGCGATGAGCTCAGCAACGATGGTCTCTTCCTGGGAAGCAAGTGCTTCCGCAATCGGAGCAAAGATTGCTGCGAGTTCTGCATCATCGGTCTGTGTGGCCAATTCCTGTGCCCAGTAGAGGCCGAGGTAGAAATGGCTGCCACGGTTGTCGATGGTGCCGACCTTGCGACCGGGTGAACGGTCTTCTTCGAGGAAGGTTCCGGTAGCGCGGTCCAGGGTGGTGGAAAGCACGAGTGCCTTCTTGTTACCAGTGGTGTCGGAGAGGTGCTCAAGTGAGGCAGCAAGTGCGAAGAATTCACCGAGTGAATCCCAGCGCAGGAAGTTCTCTTCCACCAACTGCTGAACGTGCTTAGGAGCGGATCCACCTGCACCGGTTTCGAACAAGCCACCACCGTTAAGCAGAGGAACGATCGAGAGCATCTTGGCGCTGGTGCCCACCTCAAGGATGGGGAACAGGTCCGTGTTGTAGTCACGGAGCACGTTGCCGGTAACAGAGATGGTGTCGAGGCCCTGACGAATACGAGCCAGTGAGTACTTGGTTGCCTCGGCGGGAGCCATGATCTCAATGGTGAGACCGGAGGTGTCGTGATCCTTCAGGTAGGTCTTGACCTTGGCAATAATCTGAGCGTCGTGTGCACGCTTCTCGTCCAGCCAGAAGACAGCAGGAGTTTTGCTTGCGCGCGCACGGGTCACAGCAAGCTTGACCCAGTCACGAATAGGAACATCCTTAGCCTGAGTAGCGCGCCAAATGTCTCCCTTGTGCACGTTGTGGGAGATGAGAACGTCTCCCGCAGAGTTGACGATGTCGACGCGGCCGTCAGCAGCGATCTCGAAGGTCTTGTCGTGGCTACCGTATTCCTCTGCTGCCTGAGCCATGAGGCCCACGTTAGGAACGGTGCCGATGGTTGCAGGATCAAGAGGACCATTTGCAATAACGTCTTCGATGGTTGCCTGGTAGACACCTGCGTAGGAAGAGTCTGGAATCACTGCGAGAGTGTCGTCTTCGCCACCATCAACACCCCACAGCTTGCCGCCGTTTCGAACGAGGGCAGGCATGGATGCGTCCACGATCACATCGGAAGGAACGTGCAGGTTGGTGATGCCCTTGTCGCTGTTGGTATAGCTCAGGCGAGGACCTGCTGCGATTGCTGCGCTGAAGTCAGCAGCAATCTGCTCACCTCCGACAACATCGCTCAGACCAGCCAGGATCGAACCCAAACCATCGTTGGGAGTGAGCCCTGCAGCTTCAAGCGCAGCTCCGTGCTTGTCGAATACGTCTGCAAAGAAAGCCTTTACGACGTGACCGAAGATGATGGGATCGCTGACCTTCATCATGGTGGCCTTGAGGTGGACGGAGTAGAGAACGTTGTCCGCCTTGGCCTGCTTGAGAGTCTCTGCCAGGAATGCGTCCAGAGCAGAGGCGGACAGGAAGGTGGCGTCCACGATCTCACCATCAAGAACTGCAAGTCCTGACTTGAGAACAGTCTCAGTACCGTCTGCAGCTGTGAAACGAATGCTGAGGGTGTCCGCGGCGGGAATAACTACTGACTTCTCGTTGGAGAAGAAGTCATCGTGGCCCATAGTTGCAACGCGGGTCTTGGAACCAGCTGCGAAGGGCTTGTTGACGTGAGGGTGCTTGCGAGCGTATGCCTTCACCGAGAGAGGTGCGCGACGGTCGCTGTTTCCTTCACGGAGAACAGGGTTTACTGCCGAGCCCTTGATGCGGTCATATCGAGCACGTGCTTCGCGCTCTTCGTCAGTGGAAGCATCCTCGGGGTAGTCAGGAACGTCGTAGCCTGCTGCCTGGAGTTCAGCGATTGCTGCCTTGAGCTGAGGGATTGAAGCCGAGATGTTGGGAAGCTTGATGATGTTGGCTTCTGGCTTGGTCGCCAGCTGGCCGAGTTCCTTGAGTGCGTCGGAGACCTTCTGGTCTTCCTTGAGGCGCTCAGGGAATGCAGAGAGAATGCGACCAGAGAGCGAAATATCGCGAGTTTCGATGGAAACGTCAGCAGCCTTCGCGTATGCCTGAACAGTCGGCAGGAAAGAGGCTGTAGCTAGCGCAGGGGCCTCATCAGTGTGGGTGTAGACAATGGTCGAATCGTTCACGTGCTTGCCATTCTTTATAAGGTCAGGGCTTGAAAAATCTTTGACCAGTCTACCCAAAAGTATCTTGATATCGAGCTATTTTTGTTCCGTTAGATTTTGCGTGAAAGGTTTAGTCCATCAAGTATTTACCGTAGATATCAGGAACTCCACAAAGTCAGGCCAAATAACCTCAGCTCTATATTCTTCTGGAACCTGTGCTATTTCATTCGCACCAGCCCCTGCCCCGGTCATCCACATAGTGGGGCCAACTATTGACCATTGCACACGTTCTGCTTTTCTAACAGGGTCAGGTTTGGACTCGAGGATAAACCGTGTTGGGATAGCTTCAGCTGAGAGGTTTATCTCAGAGATTGAACCCACATTCACATCCTCAATGAGAACTGCTGTCACTGCTACGGCATAAGTAATTACCCTCGCCAATTCACCCGGATGACGGGTATCGAGCTCAGCGGTTACTCTCTCAGAGACATGTGGCAAATGAGCTAACCCGATGACGGATCCGAACTTTACAGCTCGCTCCAGCTGTGCATTGAGGAGATTTCGAAGTCGCTCCTCTGGTGAAGAAGCGGGTTGTGAAACCCCTGTAAAAATTGATTCTTCCCAAAGGCGATGTGCAAGTACAAAAACCTCCGCCACCAGTGCATCAAATGAACCGAAGTGATAGTTGACTGCTGAAGGGTCTAACTCGAGTAAATCACAAAGCCAACGAGCATTGACATCTAAAATTCCCCGCCTGGAAATCTCAGAAAATGCGAGGTAAAGCAACTTTTCTCGCGTTGCGGAACTCTCTACAAGGCCAAATTGAGTCCAGTATTCCTGGTTGAGGACAGGAGATAGGCTCGTCGATTCTTTCTTTGCCCTCACCACGATATTCCCCCTTGTTTCACCGCTGCGAATCTGTTTCTAAAGTACACGGGCGTTAAGAATCATGTTTGCCTAATGAGGTTTTGAAATGACTTGGGAGTTGGTCAATTGCATTATCCCAATTGTATTGGGTATGGTCGTTTCATCTGTCCAATATAATTGGAGTTACAAATGAGCTTGAGAATCCCAACGGTTCAAAATATTCGCCGCAAAGCCTCTGTGGTTTTCGCTTCCGTAGCCTTAATCGTTCTGTTCCCTTTGAGCGCGAGTGCATCAACCACCTCGTGGAGCACTCCAACCGACATATCTTCAACCGGCGGTAGCTCCTATGAGCCCCAGGTCGCGACAGATCCCAATGGAAACACAACCGTTGTTTGGTATCGCTACAACGGAAGCAACTTTCTTGTTCAATCGGCAAGTAAGACTCTTGGTGGCGCCTGGAGTGCGGTGTCCACGCTTTCTGCCGCCGGTGCGGATGCTTGGGAGCCCAAGATCACCACCGATGCCGCAGGTAATGTAACTGCCATTTGGTATAGAAACGACACTATTCAAACAGCCTACAAACCAGCTGGCGGCAGTTGGAGTGCAGTTACAGACCTAACCGTTGGTCCTACATCCAACACTCACTCCGCATCCGTCACAGCCGACCCCAACGGAAATCTCGCAGCCATTTGGATTCAAGATGGCAAAACTCAGGTGGCAATTAAGCCCTGGGGAGGAAGCTGGGGTGCTGCTACAGAACTCTCTCTTCCTGGAAGTAACGCATCCGGCCCCCAGATAATGAGCGACTCGTTAGGAAACTTCACTGCAATGTGGAGTCGAAACCAAATCATTCAGTCAACCACTCTGACCGTTGGAGGAAGTTGGGAGACAATTTCTGACGTTAGCGCCGCTGGGGCAAATGCAATCCTGCCAACCTTGACTAAGGATGCAAATGGAAACATTTATGCAGCCTGGGTACGGGGAAGCACTGTACAAACTGCCTCGAAGTCTGCCGGGGGAACTTGGAGTTCTCCAACAGATATTTCGACACCGCTAGCTAACGCAAGTGAGCCGAAAATTGTAAGTGACCCTTTGGGGAATCTCAGCGCGTTGTGGGCATCAATTATCTCAGGCAAATATGTTGTTTACTCTGCCTCTAAAACAGTCAACGGTTCATGGACTTCTCCCTCTGCCCTATCTGATTCAAGTCAAAACGGCACAACCAAGGGACAGCTAAAAAGTGACACAACTGGAAAGGTCACAGCAGTCTGGAGCCGCTCAAATGGCACTCATTACATCATTCAAACTTCCAGCAAATTAGCCAACGGTAGCTGGGGACCAGCAGTTGATCTTTCTGTAGTTGGTGGCAATGCGGCAGAGCCTCAACTTGGAATTGATGGACGGGGCAACGTGTATCTCACGTGGACTCGCAACAACGGTTCAAACACAATTGTGCAAGCGAATAACTCTTCAAGTTCTTACGCCGTAAGTTTTTCAGCAAACGGTGGCAGTGGCTCTGAAAGTACTACTACCTACTCAACTGTTGGCCCGGCACTAACCCTTCCTTCAGGAAGTTCTCTCATCCGTAGTGGCTACAACTTCACCGGATGGAATACCTCTGCAGATGGAACAGGAACGAACTATTCCTCAGGCGCAAATTTGACTCCCACTAGTGATCTCTCGCTCTTCGCACAATGGGAATCGGTGGCCACACCAACTCCTGCTGCAGAACTTGCTGATACGGGAACGAATGGGCTGGGGGTTCTTTTCTCTTCTCTGGCCCTGGCAATGATAGGAACGGCACTTATTCTGCTTCGGCGAGCACTGTAACAGCGTCAGAATATAAGACTCTTGTGACCTTGCTTGTGGCCTACAGCTGAAACATTGTTGCTTGAGTAGATTATTCTGTGAAACCGGAAAGTGTTTCCAACCTGTAATCAACATGACCAAGTCAGTTAGAGTGCAGCGTTGAAAACTGAAATGGTCGTTCCAATCAGTTCACGTCAAACGCTAGCTCACGTCACCAAAGACCCAGGGGGAAAGAAAAAATGACCCCCGAATGGGGGTCATTTTCCGAAAGTGGCGAGTGAGGGATTCGAACCCCCGAAGGCTGAGCCGTCTGATTTACAGTCAGATCCCTTTGGCCGCTAGGGTAACTCGCCTTTCGGAACCCACGATTTCTCATGAGTGCTTTTCAACAATACCGGGGCAAGGCGATAGTTGAAAATCGTCTTCCGGTTAGCTGGCAGTAGGAACCTTGCTGGCGTATTCATTTGCCTTGTTTGCAACGTCCTGCATGTACTTCGGCACCTGGTTATATCCAAAGACAGCATCCTGCCAACCTTGTGGAGTGGAGAGGTCTCCTCCCGAGTAGCAGAGGTAGCGACCCGCAGCTAAAGCGGCGTCGTCGATATTCTGTCCGTCTTCATTGCCGTCGTTGTTGCCGTCATTGTGCCAGGCAGCCCAAGTCGGTGGAACAATCTGCATGGGTCCCACCGCCCGGTCAAACTCCGCGGTTCCATCGAAGTTTCCGTCATCGAAGTCAGGCATTGCCTTGGTGTCATTCTTCCCATCAAGGGGAATGCCGTAGATGGGCTCAGACATGTTGCCATCGGGCAGAATCTTTCCGCCGAAGATGGCGCCATGGTGGGATTCCACCCAGCCAATTCCGGCGAGAGTGTTCCACGACAGGTGACACTCGGGGTCGACAACAGAAAGACCAATCGCCACACCGGCATAAGCGGTAAGTGCACGCTCAGGAATGCCTGTCTGCTGTGCTGTTTGTTTCACCCACGTGGGGTCTGGAAGTTCTGCGATTGCAGTGTGAGCAAGTTGGTCGAGAGTAAGACCTTCAACGTGAGGTGGGGTGGCCAGGACCGGAGCGAATGGGCCTTCGTCACCTGCTGTTGTTCCCCCAGTGCTACAAGCAACAAATCCCCACGTGGCAAGACCAAGCACCGCAATCACCATGAGTGTGCGGTTCCGTCTTACTTTCTTAGATGCCATCTATATCCATTCTCTAAGCCCCGGCTGACAATCAGCCGAGGACGGGCTGGATAACATGGACTCATGGCTGATTCATCATTTGACGTAGTAAGCAAGGTCGACAAAATGGAGACCGATAACGCCCTCAACCAGGCGATCAAAGAGGTCGAGCAACGTTACGACTTCAAGAACGTTGGCGCCTCCATCGAGTGGAGCGGCGAGAAGATCCTCATGAAAGCCAACTCGGAAGAGCGCGTGAAGGCAATCCTCGAAGTTTTCGAAGCGAAGCTGATCAAACGCGGCATCTCGCTGCGCAGCCTCGACGCCGGAGACCCATTCCCTTCCGGTAAGGAATTCCGCATCGAAGCCAAGATGAAAGAGGGCATCGATCAGGAAAACGCCAAGAAGGTCACCAAGCTCATTCGTGACGAAGGCCCCAAATCGGTCAAGTCTCAGATCCAGGGTGACGAGGTGCGTGTCTCTTCCAAGAGTCGTGACGACTTGCAGGAGACCATGGCGCTGCTCAAGGGAGCAGACCTTCCGGTAGCTCTGCAGTTTGTGAACTTCCGCTAAACAATCGCATTCTTCACGCGCAGCCTGGCTCCTAGCCGGCTGCGCGTGTGCGTTAACGGCACAGCAGTTCCCCAGAGATTTGCCGTCAGCGCCCCGGCAGAAACCAAAACCAAGCAGATCACGGTGATCATTGAAGGGGTTTCACCCAAAAGGGGAATGGCACCCAACGTTGTGAGCACGGGACTGACGCTTCCCATCAGTGCCGCGCGACTGGCACCGAGGTTCGTGATGGCGAATGAATACAGCAGCGTAGAAATGATCCCAATAACAACACCTTGGAGCACTGCGTAGGTCAACATCTCTGAGAGGACTGCACCGCCGGTGAAGAGGGTCGTGTGAAGCAGTCCCGTTTCGATGAAGACGCCAGACATCACACTGGAAGGCACTGCCAACAAGACAACAATGTCGAGTGGTCGATAACTCGTTTTAGAAACCGCCAAAACATAGAGAGACCACAGTGCTCCGGCCGTGAGAAGCAATCCCACTCCCGCAAGATGTGCAGCTCCGCTACCCTGCATCGCCACGACGACCCCCGCCGCAATACACGCTATGCCGAACCACCTGGCCGTGGCGAAATGCGTGCCGAGAACTGCCCCGAAGATCGTAATAAAGACCGGGATCGTTCCGGGTGGAATTGTTCCCACCAGTGCAGCAGAAGTCGCCGCGCCTCCTAGCTGAACCAGCATGAGGAAGGGGAACCCGCCACCGATGGCAATGAGCACTGTCCAGTACCAGGGCTGGCGACGCATGATGCGGATTGTCTTCGGAATGACCGGGATGAGGAGGAGTGAGGGAACGCCGAACCTCAACAGGGCAACATCTCCCGGAGTGAGAGACGTATTGCCAGCAGCACGAATGCTCAAGGCAAAAGTTGACCAAATGAGAACTACCGCCCCCATTGCGAGATATCCCCACTTCATCCGTGTTGTCTTCATGCCTCAACGCTAAGCAAAAACGCGAAGCAGGCGATTGCCATTTATCGCGCAACAGAGGCAATTTAAGCAATAATCTGCCAATATATCTTTATGGACAGCATAGATAAGCAGATTTTGTGGGAACTTCAGCTAGATGGCCGCTTGAGCAACCAAGATCTTGCAGACCGGGTTGGGCTTTCCCCCTCGCCTTGCTTACGCCGCGTAAGACAGCTCGAAGAAAGTGGTGTCATCACCGGATACACCGCACGCATTAGTTCCCGTGCAGTAGATCTCGACGTGACGGCCTTTGTCCGCATCACAATGAATTCACACAGTGCAGATGTTGTTGCTGATTTGGAAGAGCGCATCCGCGGCGTTGCCCGCATCGTTGAGGCATATCTAATGTCAGGCGGTGCCGATTATCTGCTCAAAGTGATGGTGAAAGACCTCACCGAGTTTGAAGAATTCATTCGGGACGATGTCCGAACTCTGCCGGGAATTGCGTCGATAGAAACATCCTTCGCATTCGGAGTGACAAAATCTCCCACTCCCCTGCCCGTGAACTAGTTACTTAAACCCAAGGACTTCTTCGCCCCAGGCTTTACGAATGTCACCATCAGGGTCATTCTCAATGGTGTCGGTGCCATTGATAATCAGGGTGCTTCGCGTCTTCTCGTCATAACGTGGCCAAGCAAGATCCTGTCCCGTTTCTGAATCCACCGTCACGGGGTCAGCTGTTCGGGCGAAGCTCAACCAGCGCGCCATCATGCGGCGTGAAATCTGCTTGGCTTCCTTGAGCCCGCCCAAACGGAACTGCAGTGCCTTCTTTTCTGAGAGCTTGTCGGGCAAAGTGCCAAAGACGTAAGGAAGTTCGGTTGCATGGCTTGCACCGATTCCCAGCAACTTCATCAGGGGTGGTGCCTGGTCGAAGCGATACATCCAAGTGGGTGCCACCTTGGAATGTGCTTCGGCCACCCAAATGGAAGGCATGCGGAAACCCGCATCGCGGGCAATTTCCATGCCTCCCTTTTGCTTGGGGAAATCCGGATACTCGGCGATGATGCCGGGCTCGAGATCTTTGAGCTTGGGGTTATCTTTGGCAACAAGCTCAAACATTTCATTGATGGAAGATTCACTGATGGGCATCAGAGGTGACTTCATCATCTTGAAGAGGGCTGCCTCGTCATGGTTGGTTCCAATAATCAGCGGAACCTTAATCTGCTTGCCGGCGCGGAATGCCGCAACCGGATAACCCGGAATTAAGTCGCCATCCACAATGGGCGCAAAGGCCACGGTGCCCGGCCAGGTGGTGGCCACGTAGTCAAGTAGGTGCGTGGTTTGCTGAGCCAGTGTCACCGCGTCTATTTCACGCAGGCGCTGAGCTGCATCTTTCGCCTCAACCCCGATGAGGTCGAGGTATGCCTTCGCGACAAGAGCCGCACGCTCTGGCTTGTACACACTCGTTGCTGGAGAGCTCTCAGCAATAGCGCGGTGGAAGAGCCCTTCCGCCGAGGGCATGGTCATCAATGTGGTGACACAACCCGCCCCGGCAGATTCACCAAAGATGGTGACATCGTCGGGGTTGCCACCGAAGGCAGCAATGTTCTCTTTGACCCAGTTCAGGGCAAGCAGAATGTCGCGCATGCCCAGGTTGGAATCGAACGGATCTGCAGGATCACTGAACGAGGTGAAGTCGAGGAAACCCAGAGCACCAAGGCGGTAGTTGATGGTGACAACAATAACGTCACCAGTTTCGGCGAGCGCACGTCCGTTATAGACAGGCTGGGCAGAGAAGCCGATGAAATAGGCTCCGCCGTGAATCCAGAACATCACGGGACGCTGTCGAGTGTCACCTTCGGCGCGGGGCGGAGCCCACACGTTGAGGTTGAGGCAGTCTTCGTTGATCTCGACGCCCACAGGAAGTGGAATGACCTTGGTGGGTTCTTGAGGAGCTGCGCTGCCGAACTCCAGAGCGTCTCGCACACCAGTCCATGGCTGAACAGGAAGCGGGGCCTTCAGTCGCAGTTCTCCCACAGGAGGGGTGGCATAGGGAATGCCGAGCCAGCGGTGAGCATTGCCATCGCGGGATCCGCGAACAATGCCTGCCGTGGTGGGAACGAGAAGGGTTGGGTCTGCGAATGCGTCCATAGTTCTAAAGGTATGCCTTAAGCCAGCGAGTCAGTTCATCGAATGCATGATTGCGCACCGGGCGCGCAGAAAGCACCACGTCGTGCATGGCGTTCTCAATCCGTGAAAGAGTGACGAGCTTGCCTAGTTGATGCACACGTGCCGCCACGATGTTCACATCAATGGCGACATCTGCTTTCATCATGTCCGGACTCCATCTGGGCACGAGCAGGCTTCTGGTGGAAAGCCACGTGAACACGGGCACAGGAATATCCAGTCCAGCAGCAACCTGTGCATGACCAGTCAATATGGCATTGAGCCAGGCGGGACGAACGGGGAATCCATGCTCAGGGCGCCAGTCGTAGTTGAACTCCCATTCGCCGTCTTTGTTCTTATCCACCGTGCGGGAGTAAAAACCAAAGTCAATGCTGGGCATCTTGGACTTGGGGTTAATCTTTGTTCCTGCGCGAAGCACGGGCGCCACCAGTGCACGCGCTGCAGCAGTGAGTTGATACTCCAACCAGGGGCTGTTGAGCACGACGGCATCAGCCCGGTCGGGGTAGCGGTTTGCCCACAGGCTAAAGATGAGTCCGCCAGTGGAATGGCCCATCACAACGAGCTTGCGACCTTCCAAAGCTTTGTCGTTGGCGCCTGACTTCTTGGAGCCGTGGCCCATCACTTCGAGCGCTGCCTCGATGTCTTCGTCGTAGTCAGCAAGGTTTTCAATGAAACCCTCGGACTGGCCGGGACGAATACTGCGGCCGTATTTGCGCAAATCGAGGGCATAAAACTGTGCGCCCTGAGAGCGCCAGTAGTCGGCCAAGTTCTTTTGGAAGAAATAGTCAGACCAACCATGGATGTACAGCACATCAGTGTTGGCGGCAACCTGAGCGGATCGCCCGAGAAGTCTGTCGAGAAAGCCGGGCTGCTGTGGAGCTGGAGCTTTCACAATCGTGGCAACAACGGGTCCTTCAGAATCTGGAGTGAGCTCCAGCGTTGCTTGAACGAAGCCGTCACCGAGGACGTCTTCTTTCCACGTCACTGTCTTTTCCACAATCCCATTCTCACCTACGAAAGATGTTGTGTGTATGTGAATTAGCTTCGGCTAACGGGGGGAGTTTGTCCACTCTGCGAGCTGTTGAGCAATTTCTTTGTATTTGGCTTCGCCAGAAGCAACTTTGATTGTGAACTCATACGCTTGATCATTAGTGATTCTGAGCGGGACAGCATTCATTTCATAGAACAGCGAAACTGCAGCAAGACCTAATCTTTTATTGCCGTCTACAAGTGGATGATTGCCCACAATCGATTCCATCAATGCTGCTGCCTTATCGGCCAGCATCGGATAAGACTCAGTCCCGAAAACAACTGACTGTGGGCGCATCGCAGCTGAATCGAGTAGACCCATATCTCTCACATCGAGAACTCCGATACGCGCCGCAAGATGAAGTAAGTCCTCGGTACTGAGGTATATAACTTCGATCATTTACCAAGACGCTCAAGCGCGTCGGCATAACGGTCCAAAACAATGTCGATTGCAGAATCCAGCTTTGCCCTGTGAACACGACGCGAGTAGGCCTCATCAATTGCCATCACAACAGCCTGCTGTTTACTCACACCTTCGCGCTCGGAAAGTGCCGCTAGATGCGCTTCTTGCTCGTCTGTCAGACGCAATGTCATTGCCATGAGAAAATGATACCACTTTGGTATCAAATTATCATAACGCTCCAAACGAAGAGGTCGTAGGCTGGTGAAGTTCGCTTACGTATAGATGGAGACATCGATGTCCGATTCACCCCTACTTCACCCTGCAGACAACGCATCAGTCCGCGAAGCAGACACCAGCAACGTCTTCCACTCCTGGTCAGCACAGGGCACTCTTGCCCCCTTTGTGATTGCCAGCGGAAAGGGTGCGCGCATCTGGGACTATGAAGGCAATACCTACCTCGACTTCTCTTCGATGTTGGTCAATGTCAACATAGGCCACCAGCACCCCAAGGTGATTGAGGCCATCAAGGCGCAAGCTGATGTGCTGACCACCGTGGCACCAGCTCACGCCAACAACATGCGTGCTCTCGCTGCGCAGAAGATCCTCTCCCACGCTCCTGCTGGTTTCGAGAAGGTGTTCTTCACCAACGGTGGTGCTGATGCCAACGAGAACGCTATCCGCATGGCTCGTCTGCACACCGGCCGTGACAAGGTCATCTCGTTCTACCGCTCGTATCACGGCAACACTGGTGCTGCGATTGTGTCCACTGGTGACTGGCGCCGTATTCCGAACGAATACTCACGCGGTCACAAGCACGTCTTTGGCCCCTATCTCTACCGCTCCGAATACTGGGCAACCACCCCAGAACAAGAATCAGAGCGCGCACTGCACTTCCTCGAGCGCACCATTCAAGCAGAAGGCCCTGCAAGCATTGCTGCCTTCCTGATTGAATCCGTTCCAGGCACAGCAGGCATTCTCACTCCCCCACCTGGCTACCTCAAGGGTGTTCGTGCCCTGGCTGATAAGTACGGCATTGTTCTCATCTTGGATGAGGTCATGGCTGGCTTTGGTCGCACTGGTGAATGGTTCGCCTTCAACGCCTTCGATGTGGTTCCTGACCTCATCACTTTCGCCAAGGGTGTCAACTCCGGTTACATCCCCGCCGGTGGTGTGATCATCAACAATGAGATTGCTCACGCCTTCGACGAGCGCGTCTTCCCCGGTGGACTTACATACTCTGGCCACCCTCTGGCCATGGCGAGCATCGTGGCCACGATTGAAGCCATGGAAGAAGAGAAGGTCGTCGAGAACTCCAAGCACATCGGTGCGACCGTTCTTGGACCAGGCCTCAACGCACTCAAGGACAAGCACAGCGTCATTGGAGATGTTCGAGGTTCAGGTGTGTTCTGGGCCGTAGAGTTCGTCACCAACCGCGACACTAAAGAACCCGTTGACGCTGCCTGGATGGGCAAGCTCAAGGCTGCTCTGCTTGCTCACAAGCTCTTGCCCTTCATGGCAGATAACCGACTCCACGTTGTGCCACCCTGCGTGGTCACCGAAGACGAAGCTCGTGAAGGTCTTGCCATCATTGATGCAGTTCTCACAGAGCTGAGCTAACTACTCTCAAGGAATCGTGATGGGTGTTCGCTACACAACCGAGATTCTCGGCGAAGGAAACCACGCTTCACTTTTGATTCCAGACTGGGTACTCGCCGAGTTGGGAACCAATAAACGCGCCCCCGTGAAAGTTACCATCAATAGCCACACTTACCGAAGCACGGCAGTTGGTGTGGCCGGAGAATGCAGAGTGGTCTTTCCTCTGAAAGAACGAACAGCAGCGGGTGTTTCTTCTGGGGAAACAGTGACCGTCGATCTCGAGCTTGATGCCGGATACCGAGAAGTTGATATTCCACCAGAGCTAGCTTCTGCTCTAGAACAGCACAACCTCACCGAAGTGTTCACCAAGTTGAGCTACTCTCATCGACGCGAATACGCGAGATCTGTTTCGGAAGCTAAGGCCCCAGAAACCAAAGAACGTCGTGTGCACAAAGCAATCGAGAAAATCACGGACTTGGCATAAAGAAGCCCCCTCCAGACTTGGGTTCTAATGGTCGTTGCAACACTCCATCTTTTTGGAGGTTGCAACGACCATGTCTTTTACCCCGCCACCCACAGGTTCCCGAAGGCGTTATTCCCAGGCTGAGAAGGCCGCATTTTTTGAGGCTTTTGAGCGTTTAGGAAATGCTAGAGCTGCCGCTAGGGAGTTAGATTTACCTTTCCTCACCAGCTATCAGTGGCTTGTTGCTGCAGGTGTTGATGTTGGTGCGCCGCGTCGTCAACGCCACAGCCGTGTCCGTGAGCACTATTTCAGTTTGCGTGCTGCGGGCGTTCACCGATCGGATGCGGCCAAGCAGGCGGGTGTTCATATTCGTACTGCCCAAGATTGGGACAGAGGGATAGTGAAGAAAATCCATTCACGCATCTATCCTGATGGCCGTGTTATCGACTACAACAAGAGTGTGAATGTTCAAGAGCGACTTGTTAGCGGTGTTCGTGTTTCTGCTCTGGAGCAGGTTCTGGATCCGAGGTTTCTCTCACTTGCTGAGCGGGAAAAGATTCGTGGGCTTCAGTCGCAGGGGGTGAGTGTTCGTTCCATGGCCACAGCGTTGGGCAGGGCTGCTTCGAGTATTAGTCGGGAGCTCAAACGCAATAGTGTCGAGGGTGTTTATGAGCCTTATGCGGCTCATCGGGTTTCTGTTATGCGCAGGCCGAGGCCGAAAACTCGTAAGATTTTGACTCAGCCGGCTTTGCAGGTGTTTGTTCAAGAGGGATTAGATAATCAGTGGTCTCCGGAGCAGATTTCCAACACGCTGGTTAAAGAGTTTCCCGGCAGTCAGGAGATGCGAGTGTCACCGGAGACGATTTATCAAACCCTGTATTTGCAGGCTCGTGGTGGTTTGAAGAAAGAGATCCAGGCGGCTCTTCGCACGGGTCGCACCAGGCGCAAACCCCACAACACGGGGTTGGAAAGACAGCCTCGGTTTGTTGATCCGATGGTGATGATTTCTGAACGTCCTGCCGAGATCGAAGACAGGGCCGTTCCAGGACATTGGGAAGGTGATCTGATTGTTGGCACGCAAAACAGGTCAGCTATTGCGACGTTGGTGGAGCGCAGCACACGGTTTGTGATGCTTGCACACCTTCCCGGTGATCACACGGCAGAAACTGTTCGCGATGCACTAATCACAACGATGCAGACCCTGCCTGAGCATTTGCGGGGGTCGTTGACTTGGGATCAAGGCGTTGAAATGGCCAGGCATAAAGAATTCAGTATCGCCACAGACATGCCTGTCTATTTCTGTGATCCAGCAAGTCCTTGGCAACGCGGATCAAACGAGAACACCAACGGACTCCTCAGACAGTATTTCCCCAAGGGAACTGACCTGTCAGTGTTCGGTCCTGAAGACCTTGAAAGAGTCGCCCTGCAACTCAACGGCCGGCCAAGAAAAACACTCGGCTGGAAAAATCCAGCCGAGTGTTTAAGAGACCTACTAGTGTCGAACTAAATCACGCCAGTGTTGCAACGACCAATTGAATTCGCCAGAGGAGGGGGCTTCTTGTGTGAGTTGAGTGGTTATCCGAAACGACCGGAGATGTAGTCCTCGGTTGCCTGAACGTGAGGGTTCTCAAAGATCGTGGTGGTGTCATCGAACTCGATGAGCTTTCCGGGCTCACCAGTACCGGCAATGTTGAAGAAGGCGGTCTTGTCAGAGACGCGAGAAGCCTGCTGCATGTTGTGGGTCACGATGACGATCGTGTACTTCGCCTTGAGTTCCTCAATGAGGTCCTCAATAGCAAGGGTGGAGATGGGGTCCAGAGCGGAGCAGGGCTCATCCATGAGAATGACCTCAGGGGACACAGCAATCGCACGTGCAATACACAGACGCTGCTGCTGACCACCGGAGAGACCAGAACCGGGAAGGTTCAGGCGATCCTTGACCTCTTTCCAGAGGTTTGCTCCCTTGAGGGACTTTTCAACCAGGTGCTCAGCGTCTGACTTGGAGAGCTTGTTGTTGTTGAGTTTGACCCCGGCGAGAACGTTGTCTGCAATCGACATGGTGGGGAAAGGATTCGGGCGCTGGAACACCATACCGACCTGGCGGCGGACCAATACAGGGTCAACGTCTGCGTCATAGAGGTTCTTGCCATCGATCATGACTTCACCTTCAACGCGAGCACCGGGAATGACTTCGTGCATGCGGTTCAGAGTGCGGAGGAAGGTGGACTTGCCACAACCAGAAGGACCAATGAAGGCGGTGACGGTGCGGGGCTCGATGGTGAGCGAAACGTCTTCTACGGCCTTGAACTTGCCGTAGTACACGTTGAGGTCTTTGACTTCGATGCGCTTAGACACGAGATTTCCTTCTTCGGTGGGGGTGAAACTTAGCGGAGGCCCTTGGGAGCCAAGAGCTTAGATACAAGGCGGGCAATGAGGTTGAGGGCCATCACGATAAAGATCAAGACGAGCGCACCGGTCCAGGCACGGTCAATGTATGCCTGAGCATCTGAGCCTTGGCTGGCGTACTGGGTGTACACGAACACTGGCAGGGTGGCCATACGGTCTGAGAACAGGTTGTAGTTCATGCTCGTGCTCATACCCACGATGATGAGCAGCGGTGCGGTCTCACCGATGATGCGAGAGATGGAGAGCATCACACCGGTGATAATTCCACCGATGGCGGTAGGGATCACAATCTTCACAATGGTGAGCCACTTTGGAACACCGAGTGCGTAGGACGCCTCGCGCAGTTCGTTAGGTACAAGCTTGAGCATTTCCTCAGTGGAACGAACCACCACAGGAATCATCAGGATCGAGAGTGCAACAGATCCACCGATACCGAAGCGGATACCGGGGCCCAAGACAATCGCGAACAGTGCGAAGGCAAACAGACCAGCAACGATTGAAGGAATACCCGTCATCACGTCCACGAAGAAGGTGATGGCCTTAGCAAGACGGCCGGTGCCGTATTCGACCAAATAGATGGCGGTCATGATTCCGATAGGAACCGAGATGACCGTCGCTGCAAGGGTGATCTCGAGGGTTCCGATGATGGCGTGAAGACCACCACCGCCCTCACCGACGACGTTACGCATCGACGAGTTGAAGAAGGTGGCATCAAGACGAGGCAAACCATTGATGAATGCGGTCGAGACGAGCGACACCAGAGGCAACAGTGCAACAACGAAAGCTGTGGTGACCAAGCCCGTGGCGAGGCGGTCAGAGGCCTTACGTCGCCCTTCAACGATGCGTGAGAGCACGTAGGAGAGCAGCACAAACAACACAGCAGAGACAAAGACAGCGGCAACAAGGTTGAAGCCTTCAGAAATTCCTGCGGCTGTGAGAACTCCAAAGATTCCGAATGCAACCAGTGCGCTCACGCCAGCAGTGATCCACATCACTGTCTTGGACAGGTGACGTGAGCTCGTGGGTGCAGGAACAACGAGGGCGGACATTAGTTAGCTCCCGAGAATGCCTTGCGGCGGTTGATGACCATACGAGCCAGTGAGTTCACCAGCAACGTGATGAGGAACAAAATCAAACCTGTTGCGATCAGAACGTTTACACCCAGGTCGTGTGCCTCGGGGAAGTTCAACGCAATGTTGGCAGCAATGGTGGTGGGGTTCTGCGACTGAATCAGTGCGAAAGAAATAATCACCGAGGGTGAGAGCACCATGGCCACGGCCATGGTCTCGCCAAGTGCACGGCCGAGACCCAGCATGGTGGCAGAGATTATGCCGGGGCGACCAAAAGGAAGCACGGCAACCTTGATCATTTCCCAGCGGGTAGCACCGAGTGCTAATGCAGCTTCTTCGTGCAAACGAGGAGTCTGCAGGAAGATCTCCCGAGAGAGCGCAGTGATGATGGGCAGGATCATGACGGCAAGCACAACCGCGACAGTCAGGATGCTGCGACCGGTACCCGAAACGGGGCCAGCGAAGAGAGGAATCCAACCCAGGTTGTCAACCAACCATGAGTAGAACGGCTGCACAGCAGGAGCCAGAACAGTGATGCCCCACAGGCCGAAGACGACCGAAGGAACCGCTGCGAGAAGGTCAATGACATAACCCAGGCCTTGAGCAAGTCTGCGGGGAGCGAAGTGGGAGATGAAGAGTGCGATTCCGATGGCGAAAGGAAGAGCAATTACGAGAGCGAGGGCAGCAGCCCAGATTGTTCCGAAGACCAATGGAATGACGTAGGTCCAGAAACCTTGTCCATCATTGACATCTGCGGGATCTGCGAGGAACGCAGGAAGACTTTGTGCAACTAAAAAGATTGCGACAGCAGCGAGGACAGCGAGGATGAGTGATCCTGCGGCAAGGCTAGAGGTAGAGAAGACTTTGTCTCCCATACGACCAGGAGCTTTAGCCTGGGTCGATTCCTGAACTTCGATAGCCACGAGTCATTCCTACTGCAAATTGAGTGAATTTGGTAATGCCCGGCCCAGAGAATCTTGGAGATTCCCCAGACCGGGCATCAAAGGGTGTTACTTGATTGCTGAAACGATTGCAGATGCCTTCTTGGCAGTTGCTGCATCGAGTGGAGCGGAACCAGCTGCTGCTGCTGCATCAGCCTGACCCTGCTCGCTGAGGATGTACTCGAAGTAAGGCTTGACCAGGTCAGCTACACCAGCTTCTGCGTACTCGTTGCAACCGATGAGGTAAGAAACGAGAACGATGGGGTACTCAGCTGGGTTAGTGGTGGTGCGGTCAATCTTGATTGCCATGTCAGATGCGTCACGGCCGTCAACTGCTGCACCGTTAGCTACAACTGCTGCTGCTGCCTCAGGGGTGTACTTGATGAACTTGTCGCCCACCTTGATGTTTGCAACAGAAAGCTTTCCAGCCTTCGAAGCGTCTGCGTAACCAATGGTTCCAGTACCGTTCTTGACTGCGTCAACTACACCTGAGGTGCCCTGTGCGCCTTCACCGGTCTGGAAGGGGAATGGGTCAGCAGGCTTCTCGATTGCCCAGTCAGCCTTAGCGGTCTGGAAGAGGTAGTCAGAGAAGTTCTTGGTGGTGCCCGAGTCGTCAGAGCGGTGAACTGCAGTGATTGCCAGGTCAGGAAGCTTTGCCTTGGGGTTGAGTGCAACGATTGCTGCATCGTTCCAGTTGGTGATTGCACCCGAGAAGATCTTCGCAATGGTGGATGCGTCAAGGTTCAGGTCGGTTACACCATCAACGTTGTAGATAACGGCGATGGGAGAGATGTAAGCAGGAACCTCGAATGGGAGGGTGCCAGCTGCACATGCTGCGAAGGGGAGAGCGAGCTCTTCGTCCTTGAGGTACGAGTCAGAACCAGCGAAGTTAGATCCACCAGCAATGAAGGTTTCGCGACCAGCGCCGGAACCGGAGGGGTCGTAAGTGATGGTGACGTCTGGGTTAGCGGTCTGGAATGCGGCGATCCATGCTTCCTGAGCTGAGCCCTGGCTGGATGCGCCTGCACCGACGAGAGAACCAGCGAGAGTGCTGACCTCTGCGGGAGCTGCCTCTTCGTTAGCTGCACAAGAGGCAAGTGCGAGTGCAGCAGTTGCTGCCATTGCAATGGCTGCCATGGGGCGGCCGAAACGCGTGATGTTCACGTGAAATCCTTTCAGGATTTTTTCTTGGTGTGTGGACTCGTTTTGAACCCTGAGTTCACAGTAAGAGACTTGGGTGACGTATCGGCACACGCAAGGTAAACAGAAGATGAACGGTTAATATTTGACAGGTTAATGCACAAAAACCCCGGGAAAACCGGGGTTTTTGAGTGAGAGTTGTTAGGCCTCTTCAGAAGAAAGTTCAGGAGCCCATTCACCAGTCGACAGGTACTTGACCTTGCGCGCAATGGAGATAGCGTGATCTGAGAAGCGCTCGTAGTAGCGGCTTGCCAAGGTGGCATCAACAGTGTCCATTGAGGTGCCACCCCAGGCTTCGCTGAGAACCTTGTCGAAGACGGACAAGTGAAGTGCGTCAATCTGGTCATCGATGTCGCGAATGGCGTCAACGAACTTCATGTCCTGGGTCTTGAGCATCTTGATCAGCTTCTCAGCAACCTTGATGTCGAGTTCACCCATCTCTTTAAAGGTTGAACGCAGACCCTTGGCGATGACCTTGTCAGGGAAGCGGTAGCGAGTGAGCTGAGCAAGGTGCTCTGCCATGTCACCCATACGCTCCAGCGAAGCGCTCATGCGAAGTGCGCTGACGACAACACGAAGGTCGCGGGCTACGGGCTGCTGACGAGCGAGAATCTGGATAGAGAGTTCGTCGAGGGTGAGTGCAAGTTCGTCGATGCGGGCATCTTCTTCGATGACCTGTTCGGCAAGTGCAATGTCACTGGTCTGGAATGCAGTTGTACCTTTACGCATTGCTTCGGCAACGAGTTCGGCAATTTCTACAAGGCGCTGCTGAACTTCGTGAAGTTCCTGCTGGAATACGTCGCGCATGATGGTTCCTTAAATAGTTGTGGTCAACCGCACTCTAAGTAAGCCCCGTGATGGTGAATCCGCTGTGTCACGAAGGTTAACGTAAAGAGCGAGTCTGGTTAACAGTTGACGTTTCAACCCTACTCCTGCCCTTTTTCTTTTTGAGAGAGGCACGTGGTGGGTTACCGTTAGAGCATCATGTCGGCATCTGTTGTATTGCTCGCCCTCGGGGTTGGAGCCGTTGCGGGTGTCGCCGTTGTGCTTCTCATTATCTGGGTGCTTCGCCAACGCAGAATGGATAACGAGAAAACATCCGGTGACCTTCCTCGTGGAGTTGCGCAACTCGTCAGCAAACTCGATGGTGCCGTCCTGGTTTTAGATAAATCTCTCAACGTCCTCATTGCTTCTGATGCAACCAGCCGTTTGGGTCTTTCAGGCAATGGTCGCCTCCTTATCCCTGAGCTTGTGTTGATCGCGGAACAAGCTGCCCAGGGTAAAAGTGTTTCTCGGGAAGATTTCGAGATCTCTCGCGGACCGCTTGGTGATGCTACCCTCACCGTGACCGTTCATGCCTCACCTTTTCGCAATCGCTTCGTGCTGCTCTCAGTGATCGACCGCGGGGAATACCAGCGCCTAGATGATGTCCGTCGTGAGTTCGTTGCCAACGTGAGCCACGAACTGAAAACACCGATTGCCTCAGTTGGCCTTCTGGCTGAAGCGCTTGTCGAAGCTGCTGATGAACCAGACACCGTCCGTCACTTCGCAGAACGACTCACGAAAGAATCTCAACGACTCGGAGCAATCACTCGAGAGATCATCGAACTTTCTCGCCTCCAAGCAGAGGGTGCACTTGCCGAGTTTGCGCCAGTCACGGTAGAGACCGTCGTCATGAATGCGCTGGAACAAAATCGTGTGATGGCTAAGTCACGCAAGATCAAGCTCGCTACCGGTGGCGATTTGGATGCTGTTGTTTATGGTGATGCCGAAAGCCTGACCGTCGCCTTGAATAACCTCATTGCTAATGCGGTCCATTACTCCCCTGACAATTCTCAGGTGGGCATAGGCGCAGTCCGCCGTAATTCCTTCATTGAGATTGCCGTCACCGACCAAGGAATCGGCATGACCAAGGATGAATCAGAACGCGTATTTGAACGCTTTTATCGAACTGACCAAGCCCGTTCCAGGTCCACTGGCGGAAGTGGCTTAGGGCTCAGCATTGTTAAGCACATTGTGTCTAACCACGGTGGGGACATCCGAGTTTGGTCTTCCCCCGGGAAGGGCTCCACGTTCACCATCAGAATTCCCGAAGCAATAACCTCCGGAAAGGACACCTCCGCGTGACCCGCATCCTGCTCGTAGAAGATGAAAGCTCCTTGAGCGAAACTCTTTCTTTCCTTCTCACTCGTGAAGGCTTTGAAGTAGAGATAGCTGAAGACGGCCAGATCGCACTCGATATCTTTGCCAACGGCAACTTCGACATCATCCTGCTCGACCTGATGATTCCCAAAGTTCCTGGTAACGAGGTGTGCCGCCAGATTCGCACCACCTCCAACATCCCCATCATCATGCTCACCGCCAAGGACACTGAAGTGGACAAGGTTGTGGGTCTTGAGCTCGGTGCTGATGACTATGTCACCAAACCTTACTCAACCCGTGAGTTACTCGCCCGCATCAAGGCTGTTCTTCGCCGTAACGTGAAGGAAGACGCCTTCGAGGATGACGGTGTCATCGATATAGCTGGTATTCGTCTCGATGCAGATCGCCACACCCTCCACGTTCAGGGCGCCCTTGTTGCTATTCCACTTAAAGAGTTTGAACTTCTGGAATACCTCATGAGCAATGTGGGCCGCGTGCTCACTCGTGGTCAACTCATTGACCGCGTCTGGGGAACTGACTACTACGGCGATACCAAGACTCTGGATGTTCACATTAAGCGCTTGCGCTCCAAGATTGAAGCAGACCCTGCTGAGCCCGTGAACCTCGTGACCGTGCGTGGCCTGGGCTACCGCTTCGACGCCTAGAGCTATATCACGAGTGTTAATCCACGCAGCAAGAGTCTGACGTGTTGACAGGCCCTAAATTGAGGGCTATGAGGATATTGCTTGCAGCTGGCGTGAGCGAAAAATAAGCCCATTTGCCTTTTTGGCTTCGGGTCAGGAGCCCTGCATCAACTAACAACTTCATGTGGTGGCTCACCGTGCTTTGGGCAAGGTTGGTATCGGGAGTGAGATCACAGATGCACGCACCATCGACACAGTTGGCACCTGCAATCTTGAGTAACAGATTCAATCGGGTTTCATCCCCTAATGCTTTGAGCTGTTGCGCAAGCAGTGCAGTTGAGGCGAGTTCCTGTGTTATCGACATAGCAAAAGTATATATTGACATTTATCGATATGACAGTGCTAAAGTATTAACGAATCGATATACTTCGATTCATAATCCATTCATCTCAACATGAGAGAAAGGAAGTGCCATGAACAAGCTCAACGTCATCTCCGGCGGCGACGGCGGTTGCTGCGGCGACACCGGCTGCTGCTAAACCCTCGCTGAGTAGCCCCACCAGTTCTTGGAACCGATGGGGCTTCACTCTTGTCTAGAACTTCACAACTGCACCCAGAATAGAAATTTGAACACACTCAGACTTGCCCTCGCAGAGTTCTTCGGAACTCTCGTTCTTGTTGCCACCGTCGTGGGCTCAGGAATCATGGGCACTCAAATGTCGAGTGATCCTGGTGTTGCGTTGCTGATCAACACTCTCTCCACCATCTTTGTGCTGGCACTGCTCATTCTGATTCTGGGCCCCATCAGTGGCGCCCACTTCAACCCAGCCGTGACCCTGGTGATGTGGGCAAAGAAGCTGCAGCCGGGTACTCACGTACTTCCCTATGTCATCGCCCAGGTTGCTGGCGCCATCGGCGGGGCAATCTTGGCGAATGTTATGTTCGACCAGGCACCTATCCAGATTGCGACAACCGAACGTGTCTCGCCTGGTCTATTTATCGGTGAGATTGTTGCCACCGCTGGTTTGCTCGTTGTCATTCTTGTCTTCATTGCTCGCGACCAAGCCCGCTTTGTTCCCTTCGCTGTTGCCGCATGGATTGGCTCTGCTTACTTCTTCACCTCGTCCACGTCATTTGCTAACCCTGCCGTGACAATTGGTCGCGTATTCAGTGACAGCTTTGCCGGCATTGCACCTGCATCTGTTGGCCCTTTTGTTCTTGCCCAGCTCATCGGCGCAGCACTTGGTGCTGTGCTGGCCTGGGCCATCATCAACTCCACCAACAAGAAAGAAAATCATGTCGGATAAGAAAGCCACCGTTCTTTTCGTATGCGTTCACAACGCAGGCCGTTCCCAAATGGCTGCCGGTTACCTCCAGCACCTCGCCGGTGACCGCATTGAGGTTCTCTCCGCCGGCACAGAGCCTCGCGACCAAGTCAACCCGTCAGCAGTTGCAGTCATGGCCGAAGAAGGCATCGACCTGACCAGCTCAACCCCCAAGGTGCTGACTGATGAGGCAGTTATCGCCTCTGACTACGTCATCACCATGGGCTGTGGCGACAAGTGCCCCTTCTTCCCCGGCAAGAAGTACTTGGACTGGCCTCTGGCCGATCCTGCAGGCAAGGGAGTGGACGCTGTCCGCCCCATCCGTGACGAGATCCGCGGCAAGATCGAAGCACTCATTGCAGAGATTGACGAGAAGTTCTAAGAACTCAGATTGAAAAACTATGGCCACCCGCGGGTGGCCATAGTTCGTTAAGTGCTACTTATTCAGCTCGTGATGCCTTGAGCATGGTCTCGCGGTCAACGACCTTAATACGGTCACGGCCTTCTGGTTCACCGAGCTTCTGCTCGTATTCATCCAGAGCAGACCAGCCCTCAGCAGTGGTGTATTCGATGTCACGGCTTTCCATCAGATCCACGATGGCGCCTTCTTCAGGCTCCTCCGGAGTCCACCAGGTTGCCTGATCAGCAAGAACGTGAGCGATGGTTTCCATCGCGTCGCTCTTGGTGTGGCCAATGAGGCCAACAGGTCCACGCTTAATCCAGCCCGTGGCATAGACACCGTTGATGTGCTTGCCTTCGGCGTCGATGACCTGACCTTCGTGGTTAGGAATAACACCCTTGGCAGCGTCAAAAGGAACATCCTTCAGCGGTGAGCTGTAGTAACCAATGGCACGGTAGTAGGCCTGGATCTCAATCTCGCGGATCTCGCCTGTTCCCACAACACCACCGTTGCCATCTGGCTTCGTGCGCTCGTAACGGAAGCCGGTGACGTTGCCGTCAGCGTCACCCAGTACCTCGAGCGGGTTGGCATAGAAGTGCAGGTGAAGACGGCGAGAAGCCTTGCCGGTTTCGCGGGTGCGCCATTCGTTCATGACTTTGTTGAGAACGAAGACTTGCTTGTTGGAATCAATCAGTGCCTGGCTTGCAGGGTCGATGTCGAAGTCCTCGTCATAGACGATCATGTCCACATCGCGAAGTTCACCCAGTTCTCGCAGTTCAAGAGGTGAAAACTTAGCCTGTGCTGGACCGCGGCGGCCGAAGACGTGAACGTCGGTCACAGGCGATGCCTTGAGGCCCTGGTAAACATTGTCAGGAATCTCGGTGACGAGCAGATCATCCGCGTGCTTGGCTAGCATGCGGGCAGCATCCAGTGCCACGTTGCCGTTACCAATCACAGCAACCGACTTCGCAGTCAGCGGCCAGGTGCGAGGAACATCTGGGTGTCCGTCATACCAGCTGACAAAGTCAGCAGCACCATAGCTGCCGTTCAGTTCAATACCGGGAATGTTCATCGGAACATCCTTGGTTGCACCAGTGGAGAAGATCACGGCGTTGTAGTGCTTCTTCAGGTCATCCATAGTGATGTCCACGCCGTATTCGACATTGCCAAAAAGACGAATATCGCCGCGGTCGAGAACTTCACGCAATGCCCCGATGATGCCCTTGATGCGGGGGTGGTCAGGAGCAACGCCATAACGGACCAGGCCGTAAGGGGCAGGAAGAGATTCGAAGAGATCAATAGAGATATCGAAATCGCGCTCTGCCTTCAGAGCAATATCTGCTGCATAAATACCAGCGGGACCGGCGCCAACAATGGCCAGACGAAGCTTGTTCACGGGGTATAAATCCTCATACGTGTTAGTCAAGTGAATCCCCAGTTTAGCTGGGGGCAATAGGCTTAAGAGGTGAAAATCCTGGTTCTTGGCTCCGGCGCACGTGAGCACGCAATTGTTACCGCCCTGCTCGCTGAAAATGCAGACCACGAGATTACGGTTGCCCCCGGCAATGCGGGCATTGCCCACGATGTTCCTTGTGTCACCACAGACATCCTGGACCCTGAAGCAGTCGCCTTCCTCGCCGAAGGCCTAGATGTTGATCTGGTTGTTGTTGGCCCCGAAGCTCCCCTGGTTGCCGGTGTTGCTGACCCACTGCGTGAGATGGGTGTTCCTGTCTTTGGTCCTAACCAGGCAGCTGCAGCACTCGAAGGCTCCAAGACGTTTGCTAAGCGCATCATGGATGAAGCCGGTGTCCCCACCGGTCGCGCCATCAAGGTGTCGACACTTCTAGATGCAGAAACAGCGCTCGATGACTACGGCGCTCCCTATGTCATCAAGGCCGATGGACTTGCTGCCGGCAAGGGTGTTCTGGTCACCCACGACCGCGATGCCGCCGTTGCTCACGCCTCGCACTACTTAACTCAGGGATCTGTGCTGATCGAGGAATTCCTCGACGGCCAGGAGGTCTCTCTGTTTATGTTCGCCGACGGTCACGATGTTCTCCCGCTATCGCCTGCTCAGGACTTCAAGCGCCTCAAAGACAATGACGAAGGGCCCAACACCGGGGGCATGGGCGCCTACTCTCCCCTGCCTTGGCTAACTGACCAGTTCGGCAGCGAAGAGGCGTTCGTCACCGAAGTCATCGAGACCATTGCTCTTCCCACCGTGCGCCAGCTTGAAGCAGAAGGCACCCCTTTCCAAGGACTGCTCTACTGCGGCTTGATTCTCACGTCCAAGGGCATCCGCGTTATTGAATTCAATGCCCGCTTTGGTGACCCTGAGACCCAGGTTGTTCTTCCCCGCTTGAAGACTCCACTTTCTGATTTGATGCTTGCCTCTGCTGAAGGAACCCTGGCCGGACGTGAACGTCCCGAGTTCTCCGACGAAGCAGTTGTCACCGTCGTTCTCGCCAGCGAGAACTACCCCGAGACACCAGTTACTGGTCGTGTTCTCATCGGTATTGATGACGCCAACAGCATCGAGGGTGTTCACGTCACCCACGCAGCAACTGCTGTGACTGACAGTGACCTCATTGCAACCGGTGGTCGCGTCCTGAGCGTGGTCGGCCGTGGCGCAGACTTCGCCGAAGCACGTTCACGTGCTTACGAAGGCCTCGCCAAGATTCAGCTTGAGGGTGGTCAGTACCGCACCGACATCGCCAAGAAGGTCGTCAAGTAATGTCAGGTTTCACCGGGGGCGAGAAGCTCAACCTCGAGGGCTGGATCCACGCCTATTCGGGCAAAGTTCGTGACCTCTATGTCCCCACGGGCGAGACGCTGGAGTCGACTCCTCGAGTGCTGGTTGTGGCCAGTGACCGTGTGAGCGCATTCGATCATGTTCTTGAACCTGGCATTCCCGGCAAGGGAGAGCTTCTGACCACACTCAGTCTGTGGTGGTTCGATCAGCTCGGTGTCCCCAACCACCTGCGCGAGGGAGAGATCCCTGCCGAGGTTCAGGGCAAGGCCATGTTGGTTGCCAACTTGGACATGTTCCCCGTTGAGTGCGTTGTGCGCGGCTACCTCTCCGGCAGTGGCTGGTTGGAATACCAGGAGAGCCAGAGCGTGTGTGGCATTCCACTTCCCGCAGGACTTCACGACGGCGACAAGCTCCCCGAGCCCATCTACACCCCCGCATGGAAAGCCCCCTTTGGTGAGCACGACGAGAACATCACCTTTGAGCGGACCGTGGAACTGGTCGGCCTCGAAGACGCCACTGCTCTGCGTGATCTTTCCCTTCAGATCTTTAACAAGGCCACTGAGCTGGCTGCCGCCAAGGGCATCATCCTTGCTGACACTAAGTTCGAGTTTGGTCGTGACCGCGAGACCGGTGTCATCACCCTCGCAGATGAAGTTCTGACCTCCGACTCTTCGCGCTACTGGGATGCTGCTTCCTATGCAGCTGGCACCACCCCTGCCGAGAAGATGACCAGCTTTGATAAGCAGATTGTGCGCAACTGGCTCTCCGCGAACTGGGACAAGAACGGCACGCCACCCGTGCTTCCTGCAGACATTGTCGAGCGCACTTCCGACCGCTATCGCGAGCTGATTACTCGCATGCTGGGTTAGCCACGTAACAATTCTTGGGCGACGTTTCTCCCAGATACTCGTGAACACCTAGCCTGAGACTATGCGCCGATTCCTCAACACCATCTTTGAAGTGCCCCGCACGGGTGCACCACTGTGGAAGCGCATCATTCTGGTCGAGATTGGTCTCATTGTCTGCGGTCTTGCCTTCGCCATCATGCTGCGAGCCGCTATTGGACTGGACCCCTGGGATGCCTTCCACTTAGGTCTCTCTAAGGCGACCGGTGTCTCCATCGGACTCGTGGTGGTCATTGTTGGTTTTGCGGTGATGTTCTTGTGGATCTTCCTCAAGCAGAAGCTCGGCATTGGAACCATCCTTAACGCCATCACCATTGGTCTCTCCATTGACTTCTTTATTACCTTGATCCCCAAGGCACCCGATTTCTGGTGGGGCTTGGGCTATTTCATCGTGGCCATCTTGATCAATGGTCTGGGCATCTCGATGTATATCGGCGGCGGCTTAGGCCCTGGTCCTCGAGATGGCCTGATGACCGGCCTGGTTAGTATTACCCAGCGCCCTCTCTGGCTTGTTCGAACAGCTATCGAAGTAGTTGTGTTGGGACTCGGCTGGGTGATGGGTGGAACCGTTGGTTTGGGAACCGTGATCTATGCCTTCAGTATCGGTCCCGTGGTCCACGTGATGCTCCCCTGGTTCAATTTGGACAAGGTGAAAGAGCCAGAAGATCTCGAAGGCCACTAGGCGGAAGCGATTCATAGCTCTTTCATAGGTTGTTCTGTCACAATATGGACTATGAAACGGCTGTCGGTATTCCCCGCGTTATTCGCGATGGTGACAGTGGCGTTCCTCTTTGGTTTAGCCCCCGTATTTCACGCGGTGTGTGTTTCAGCCATGAGCCCCAGTTCCACAGCAGATATGAGTCATGTCATGGCGGACGGAACCGTTATGGAGATGACAGCTGAAGTGCCTCCTGCTGTCATGAACATGTCCTCCTCTGAAACTGAGATGAAGGCAGATGCAATCTCGAATCCAGATATGACGGCATCGAACTTCGTTGGCAGCATCATGATTACTGCTGGGCTGACGTTATTGACATTCTTTGGATTGCGATATTGCAAGCAGGCACTAGCTCGTGGGTTTGTCGTTGAAATCCCGAAGCCAATGTTGGTGAAACTTTCTGAGGTGAGTCTTGCCCGAGCAAGGCCACCTAGCCACGTTGATCTCAACTCTTTGTGTATTTCCCGAACATAAGCCTTACGTCTTAGTGCGCAGGCGACGTCAGTCGCTGGTGCGCACAGAAGTTCTCACACTTTATAAAGACCTTAAGGATTAAGAATGTTTAACAAGAAATACCGTATTGCTGGAATTACTGCTGTTGCTCTCGCTGGTGCGATTTCATTAGCTGGCTGCACCACCAACCTCGGAGGAAACGACTCCAACGGAACGATGGATGGCGGCATGATGGGAAACAACAAGAGTGCGTCCGCATTCTCGGGAACCGACATCATGTTTGCCCAGATGATGATTCCTCACCACCAGCAGGCCGTGGACATGTCCACCCTCGCTGAGACTCGCACCACCAACCCTGAAGTCTTGGCTCTGGCCAAGCAGATCAAGGATGCCCAAGCACCTGAAATCAAGCAGATGAAGGCATGGATTGAGTCCTCAGGATCAAGCACGGACATGGGCCATGACATGGGAATGGGTGGCATGCTCACCGATGAACAGATGACTGCTCTAGAAAATGCCCAAGGCGCTGCGTTCGACAAGCTCTACCTCGAAGGCATGATTGGTCACCATGAAGGTGCCCTGCAGATGGCCACGATGATTGAGAACTCTTCCAACTCCGAAGCGAAAGAACTCGCAGCCAACATTATTAAGAGCCAAAGCGCTGAAATCGAAAAGATGAAGCAGATGCTGGAGGCGCTGTAATGGCTTCGCAAGATACCCGCATTTCCAGAAGAACCATATTAATCGCCGGAGGTGCCAGCGCGGGAGCGCTGGCACTGGCTGGTGGTGCTTTTTGGCTGGGAACTAGCGTCTCGAAAACATTGACTTCAGGCAATCCGACACAGAGCTCTCTCCCAGGTTTTGGGATAGAACCGGAGATTCTCCGAAGCTCCGGAGGGAAGCTCACAGTCGATCTCGTCGCGGCATACAGCGAGATTCAGATTGGAGGGAAACCAGCCAAGCTAAAAACCTACAATGGCACCACCCCAGGCCCCACGTGGATGGTGAAGCCAGGTGATGTCATCACCGTGAACTTCACCAACAACCTCGGTGAGCCAACCAATCTCCACACCCATGGCTTCCACGTCTCCCCTGCAGGCAACAGCGACAACGTTTTTGTTGAAGTGGCAGACGGTGAAACGTTCACTTACCAATATACGTTGGCAGACAATCACCCCTCTGCCCCGTTCTGGTATCACCCACACCACCATGGCATGGCAGCTGATCAAGTTTTTGCTGGCCTGTACGGTGCCATCGTGGTGGAAGATACTGAACCCATTCCCGCCACAAAAGAACGTGTCCTTGTTCTCTCAGACATCTCTCTTCAAACCGATGGCAATGTCGCTGGAGCAAACATGATGAGCAAGATGATGGGACGCGAAGGTGACATTCTCCTTCTCAATGGGCAGGTTCAGCCCAGCTATGCCTCCGATCAGAACGCGCTCGAACGCTGGCGCATTGTGAACTCATGCACCTCCCGCTACATGAAGCTCAGCGTTCCTGGCGGAACAGCAACCTTGTTGGGGAAGGATTCCGGTCGCTATGCTCAACCGCAAAAAGTGACCGAATTTACCCTGGCGCCTGGAAACCGCGCAGACCTGCTCGTGCAGTTAGGATCAGAACCAGTTTCACTCTCGTACACAACTGTTCCCCATCCAGATGCCATGATGATGGGCTCGACTCAGACCTACACAAACTACCCTCTGGCTCAGTTCATCCCAGGATCAACCACGGCAGCCACAGTTGGAGCTCTTCCAACCCAGACAGCAGGACCAGACCTGCGAAGTGAAGCGATAGCCGATGCGCGCTCCTTCACCCTCAAGATGCCCAACATGGGCGGAATGGGTGGCATGGGCAATATGAATGGTGGCTTCACCATTAATGGCCAAGCCTTCAATATGGATGTGATTAACACCTCTGTGAAGCTTGGCACCGTCGAGGAGTGGACCATTATTAATGACACCACGATGGATCACCCCTTCCATCTCCACGTCTGGCCCATGCAAGTTCTCTCCATTGGAGGTTTAGTTGTAACCGCTGTGGAATACCAAGACGTTGTGAATGTTCCGGCAAACTCTCGCAGCGTGATTCGAGTTCACTTCGATAAATTCGAAGGCAACGCGGTTTACCACTGCCACATTCTTGATCATGAAGATCAAGGAATGATGGGCATTATTGAAGCTAACCCTGCATAGGAAGAAGAAATGATGAGGACTGCAACCTTCACCGCAACAGGAATGACCTGCCAGCACTGTGTTGCCAGCGTCACCAAAGAAGTGAGTGAGCTCGATCACGTCACCTCAGTCACTGTTGACCTCCCCACAGGAAAAGTCACGGTGGAAAGCGATGCCCCCATCCCTGCGGATGAGGTCATCACTGCCATCGATAAGGCTGGTTACTCCGCAGTGGAGAAAAAATAGCCCCCACTGTTTGCCTTCTGTTTCGTGTCAGGTGGTCGCGAGTTAATCCCCATCGCGACGATTGAAGTGTGGCCACAGCTGTCTATCGACGATATGTAGCCCTGGGTGATTCGCTTACCGAGGGCCTCGGCGACGACCGTTTCGAACAGGATCGAATATTCGCCGGTTGGGCTGATCGGTTTGCTGTTCTGCTCAACGAGGATGCTATGGCTGCAGGTGAAGATTTTCTCTACGCCAATCTGGCCGTGCGCAGTAGGAATTCCTCCGAAATACTCTCAGAACAAGTTCACGAAGCTCTTCAACTTGAGCCCGACCTGGTCACCATCATGGCTGGGGCAAATGACCTGTGGCGTCCACGGAAAAGTTGGGACCTTGTCAGGGCTCAGTTCACTGAAGCCGTCCGCCTACTCAAAGAAGCAGGCATCACTGTCGTGTTAGCTAACTGCATCAATCCAGTACATCACTGGTCTTTTCGTGGCGGTGCACTGCGGGCTAAAGAACTCACAAAACTCATCGAAGAAGTCGCATCCGAACAGAATGTCTTGGTCGTGGATGTCTACCGCAGCCCGACGTTACGTCGCTTACGAGTCTGGTCCGCAGATTGTGTTCACTTTGGCGCACGCGGTCATGCACACGTTGCCAATAAGGCAGCAAAACTTCTCGGTTTGCCTTACCGAATCGAAACCCCTGTCCTTCAGCCTCGCCTCAAAGACAGCATGACGCTACTGGAACATGTCTCATGGATTGCCACCCATGTGACTCCGTTTGTCGGCAGAAGACTGCGTGGGATTGCTGCCGGCGACGGCATTAATCCCAAAAGACCTGTGATGTCCCGTGTTCACGATCACCCCTGGACGGTGCGACGTTCAAAGTCTTCACCACTCGTTCACTCGCCATTTCCCCCCGCGTCGATTCTCGCCGAATAAGCCTATGTAGCTTGGGGACATGAGCATGCGGGTTGCCATTGTGACAGAGTCATTTCTCCCCTCACTGAACGGAGTTACCAACTCCGTACTTCGAGTCGTTGACACTCTCAAAGAGGCAGGACATGAGGTCATCATCATTGCCCCCACTGCCCCCACCAAGCGGTATTTGGGGTTCAAGGTAGTCCGAACCTTGGCCTTGCCCTTCATGCAATTCCAGGTGGGACTTCCTCCGTTGGCTCTTCAAGCAACACTGGAAGAATTCAAGCCTGACGTCATCCACGTCGCTTCCCCGTTCTTCTTGGGTGGTCAGGCCATAGCCATCGCTAACAAACTCGGTATTCCGACCGTTGCGATCTATCAGACAGACATCGCGGGGTATCTCCAGCGCTACGGTATGAACTTCGCCAAACCCGTTGTTGATCGATTTATTGCAGCGATTCACGGACCTGCGACGATGAACCTTGCCCCCACTCCTGAATCAGCTGCTTACCTCCTCAAGCTTGGCGTGCAACGCGTAGGAGTATGGGGGCGCGGTGTAGATCTCGAACTGTTTCACCCCCGAAACAAGTCCCGCGAGCACACCATTGAACTCCGAGCACAGCTGCTTCAAGGCCGAAAGAACCTCATCGGATTTGTTGGTCGCTTAGCGCCTGAAAAGCAAGTACACAAAATGCTTGAGCTTGCGGACCTTCCAGATACAGCGCTGGTCATCGTGGGTGACGGTCCTGAAAGAAAAAAACTTGAAACCCTATTTGCCGGAAAACCTGTTACTTTTACCGGCTCTCTCCGAGGTAAGGAACTTGCCAATGCCTATGCTGCGCTGGATACTTTTGTTCACTATGGCACCGAAGAAACCTTCGGCCAAACTATCCAAGAAGCGCAAGCAAGTGGCGTTCCAGTGGTCGCACCTACTATCGGTGGCCAACGATTTCTAATCGCAGATGGAGAAAACGGCCGGCTGGTTGACCCCGAGAGCAAGACTGGCTTTATCGATGCCGTGACCGAAATCTTGTCTGTCCCTCGTCTTGCGGCCCGCATGGGTGAAGCAGGTCGACGATCTGTGCTGAAGAAGTCATGGAAAGCTAACAACGAAAGCTTGTTGAAGACCTACCGCGCAGCGGCAGCCTTCACCGGCACTGAGTTGGAGTCCAGTTCTGAACTGGTTTGATGCCCAAGGAATCATTGAGGCTCTCGGGGCTCTCGCAGTCGTGGGAGTAGCGGCGCTGATTTTTGCTGAAACAGCCACAATTCTGGGTTCGTTCCTCCCCGGAGACTCATTACTCTTTCTGCTGGGGCTGACCCTGTCGACGGTGTTGACCAGCATCCCACTGATTCCCGCAATAGGGCTTGTCTTCTTTGCCGCGGTGGCAGGTTCTGAGGTTGGTTACTGGTTAGGACACAAGTTGGGTCCTCGAGTGTTCAACCGAGATGACACCTGGTTTTTCAACAAGAAAGTCGTTGAGAAAACAAAAGAGTTTTATCACCACTACGGGTCGCGTGCGATTATCTTGGCCCGGTTTGTCCCGGTTCTCCGAGCACTTGTGCCCTTGACAGTGGGGATGTCCGACTTTGGCTGGCGTCGCTATTTGGTTTACAACATTGCAGGCGCCGTCGCGTGGGTTGCTGGCCTGATGACAGCTGGCTATTTCTTAGGAACAATTCCCTGGGTTCGACACAACATCGAAGTAGTGGTGATCAGCTTCGTCATAATTTCTTCGTTGCCACTTCCCATTGAAATCATCCGAAACAGACTCAAGAATCGAACATCGTGATCACGTCAATTACTAAAGCAGTCATTCCTGCAGCGGGAATGGGGACACGATTCCTTCCCGCTACCAAGGCCATGCCTAAAGAAATGCTCCCCGTCATTGACAAGCCTGCAATTCAATATGTTGTTGAAGAAGCTATCGGCAGCGGCCTCAATCACCTTCTCCTCATCACCGGGCGAAACAAACAAGCTCTGGAAAACCACTTTGATCGCAATGTGGAATTAGAGACCATCCTCACTGCCCGAAACGACGTGGCAAAACTAGAACAAATCACCACCATCACCGAGGATGTTGATCTTCACTACGTCAGACAGGGCAACCCTCTAGGTCTTGGTCATGCCGTTCTCAAGGCAGAAACATTTGTTGCAGGAGAGCCTTTCGCGTTGCTCCTGGGTGATGACATCATCGAACACGGCGATGACCTTCTCGCCGAGATGATGTGGATTGCTCATACAGAACGCGCTTCAGTAATTGCGCTCATGGAAGTTCCACAATCACATCTCTCCCGTTACGGTGTTGCGGATGTGGTCCCCACCGAGAGTGAACACATTTTTGGAATCAAGGGGTTCGTGGAAAAACCGGAAGTTGAATTAGCACCCTCTCGCCTCGTAGCCATCGGCCGCTATGTTCTGCAACCAGGTGTGTTTGATGTCCTCAAGAAACTTGAGCCAGGCTTTGGTGGCGAGATTCAACTCTCTGATGCTCTTGACCGGATGGCGCAGGACACCTCACTGGCCGGACCTGTGTTTGGTTTAGTTCACGAATATCGCCGCTTCGATACTGGTGACAAACTCTCGTATCTCAAAGCCATCGTTCAGCTCGCTGGCGAACGCGAAGACCTTGGCCCTGCATTCAATAAGTGGCTCAAGAAATACACCAAGGGCCTTAAATAAGTAGAGGCGCCGGTTCCCCGACGCCTCTACTTATTGAATCAGTCTTACTTTCCTGACGCCTTGATCTTGGCCAGGAGCGCAGCTTTGGTCAGGCCGGTGTAACCGGCAATTCCCCTGGTGCGTGCGTAGTCACGAAGTGCAACAACTGTCCAGCTCGCAGAAGGCGTTGTTGAGACCGCGACAGGCTTCGCGGCGGGCTTAGCCGCTGATTTCGCTGGTGCTTTCTTGGCTGCCGGCTTTGAAGCGGGCTTCGCAGCAGTTTTCACTACTGGCTTCGCACCAGACTTTGTTGCGGGCTTCGCAGCGGACTTCGCGGTGGCTGCAGCAACTGGCTTCGCAGCTGCCTTGGTTGCCTTCTTGGCCTTTTCAACCTTTGCTGTGGCCTTGACGACAACTTTCTTTGCGGTCTTGGTTGCCTTTTTTAGGTCCTTCTTAGCGAGGGATTCTGCCTCGTTAGCGGCCTTCTTGATTGACTTCTTTGCCTTGGTCTCGAGGTTCTTTGCGAGGCTGCGAGCTTCAGTCAGTCTTTTGGAGAGCTTCTTCTTAAGCTCTTTCTTATCTTGAGCATTTGCCATGAGAATTCCTTCAGGGGTTTCGTTTCTCTTGCTTGCGAGAAAAAGTTATGGGGCGAAGGTTAACAAACCGCCGACTTTGTGCCGTGTCGTCAACTTGTTCATTTAGCGTTCACTGGCACACGCAATAATGTGCCACATGTCCGAAACCCCCTCTCAGAGCCTTGAAGCACAGTCTGTGCTCTCCCGTCTGAGTAGTGCCCCGGCTCCTAGGACACTCATCGACATCTTCCGCGAGATCACCAATTTCAATGCTGACGAAACAGCTTTGGACGACGGGACTACTCGTCTGAGCTATCGAGACTTAACTGAACAGGCTCTGGCTGTGGCCCACCAACTCCATTCCTATGGCGTGAAGCGGGGAAATCGTGTGGGAGTGCGCATTGAGTCCGGCAGTGTTGATTTATACATCGCAATTTTGGGAATTCTGCATGCGGGTGCTGCCTACGTTCCTGTTGATGCCGATGATCCTGATGAACGTGCGCGGGTTGTCTTTTCTGAAGCAGAAGTCAACGGAGTTATCGCTACCGGCGGTAAGTTCCTTCAATCTGAGATACCCGGAGGGGAACTCAGCCAAGTTGGCCAGATTGATTTTGACTACCGCGAGACCCTCTTTCCTGAAGAATTTGCTCCCCGAGAAACCGATGACGCGTGGATAATCTTTACGTCTGGTTCTACCGGCAAACCCAAGGGTGTGGCTGTCTCCCACCGCTCAGCTGCTGCTTTTGTTGATGCCGAGTCTCGGATGTTCCTCCAAGCAGAACCCATCAATGCCCAAGATCGAGTGCTCGCTGGTCTCTCCGTTGCGTTTGATGCCTCCTGTGAAGAGATGTGGCTTGCCTGGGGCCACGGAGGCTGTCTCGTTCCAGCCCCTCGTTCATTGGTCAGATCAGGTTCTGACCTTGGACCATGGCTTATGGCTAATGGCATCACCATTGTCTCGACTGTGCCTACCCTGGCTGCGATGTGGCCCGAGGATGCCCTCGAGAACATTCGCTTGCTAATTTTTGGCGGTGAAGCCTTCCCTCTCGAGTTGGCAGAAAAGTTGGCTTCTTCCGGCCGAGAAGTCTGGAACACCTACGGCCCCACCGAGGCAACCGTGGTTGCCTGCGGAGCTCAGACCACAGGCATCGGGCCGATGAGAATTGGCCTCCCCCTGGACGGGTGGGACCTCGCTGTGGTGAACGCCGATGGGCATCGTGTTACAGAAGGCGAAACCGGTGAGCTGATCATCGGCGGAGTGGGGCTTGCGAGATACCTCGACGAAGAGAAGGACGCCCACGTTTATGCGCCCTTCCCCACATTGGGGTGGGATCGTGCTTATCGCAGCGGCGACATGGTTCGCTATGAAGCTGAAGGACTGATCTTTGTCGGTCGCGTTGATGACCAAGTTAAGGTCGGTGGCCGCCGAATTGAATTGGGTGAAATTGAAAGTGCTTTGAGCGCTCTCCCGAATGTCACCGCAGGAGCTGTGGTTGTGCAGACAACACAAGCAGGCAACAAGACTCTTGTCGGCTATATCAGTGTCAATGACGTTGAGGCTTTCTCTGTTTCAGAAGCGCTGGTGACCTTGCGTGAATCTCTCCCAGCGCCTCTCATTCCACTACTGGTTCCTCTTGCTGAACTTCCTGTCAGGACTTCCGGCAAAGTCGATAAGGCGGCTCTTCCCTGGCCGCTCGCTACCGCCGACCTTGACGAACTCGATTTCACAGAGATCGAGCGACGCGTCGCCAGCGAGTGGGCTGAGGTTCTCGGTGTTCCCGTGACGGACCTCAACACTCACTTCTTTGATATTGGTGGTGGTTCTTTGGCCGCTGCCCAACTTGTTGGCAGGCTCCGCACCCTGTACCCCAGCATGACGGTCGCAGATATCTACGCCCACCCTCGGTTGGGATCCATGTCTGACTTCATTGATGTCAGCACAGCAGGAGAACTTGTTCCCACCGGGTCGTTTCACAAATCTCCAAAAGTTCCTCAGTCTCCCCAGCTCATCCAGGCAGTGCTCTCCATCCCCTTATTTGCCTTGGCGGGACTGCGTTGGCTGTTTTATGCCCTGACTGCATCTACGTTGTTGGGCTTGCTGGACGTTGTTGACTTTCTACCGTCTGCTCCGCTTGCCATTTTGATTCCAGGCATCTTGTTGTTTGGCTCCCCGTGGGGTCGAATGTTGCTGAGCGTTGCGATTTCCAGAACAGTTCTCGCTGGGTTGCGACCCGGTAATTATCTCCGTGGTGGCTCCGCCCATTTGCGCTTGTGGTTCGCGGAACAGGCAGCTTCACATATCGGTGCGGTGACATTGGCTGGTGCGCCCTGGGTCACGGCGTATGCACGGGCACTGGGTGCACGAATTGGTAAGGGTGTCACCATGCACACCCTCCCACCCATCACTGGGATGCTCTGGGTTGGTGCAGGTGCATCGATTGAACCAGAGGTCGATCTTACGGGTTATTGGATCGACGGCGATGTTGTTCGGGTGGGTGAAATCCGCATTGGCGCTCACGCAACCATTGGCGCACGCAGCACCCTCGCCCCGGGAACTCGTATTGGCAAGTTTGCTGAAATTGCTCCTGGCTCGAGCGTGTTCGGTAAGGTTCCGGCAGGGCAGCTCTGGAGCGGATCACCTGCTAAGCGAGAAGGCAAGGTCAAGGCGTGGTGGCCTCAAGTAGCCGCCAAGCAGTCACGAGCCTGGAGTGCGCTCTTTGCGTTATCTTCTGGCCTCTATGCCCTCTTCCCGCTGCTGTCCTTGCTGGGAGGTGCGACCTTAGTGTTGGTTGCATTGAAACAGAATCAGTCTGTCTCTGACGTACTGAGCATTGTCGCGGTGGGATTCATCCCTGCGACAATGCTCGCCGGATTCATCTTCACAGTTCTCGTTCTTGCCTCTGTTCGCTTCCTCAGCCTCACGATGAGGGAAGGCATCTTCCCGGTTCACAGCTGGGCCGGGTGGCAAGCATGGAGTGTTGAGAGAATCCTCGATTTGGCCCGCACATTCCTCTTTCCTCTCTACTCGAGTCTGTTCACACCCATTTGGCTTCGCCTGCTGGGAGCCAAGGTAGGACACAACGTCGAAGCATCAACTGTGTTGATGCTTCCCAAGATGACCACCATCAGAGACGACGTCTTCTTAGCTGATGACACCATGGTTGCCCCCTACGCACTGGGTAACGGTTGGATGTTCATTGGGCCGGTAGAGATTGGTAAGCGCGCATTCATCGGCAACTCTGGCTTGGCACCAGCAGGGCGCAAGGTTCCCAAAGATGCCCTGGTAGCTGTCCTTTCGAGTGCTCCTCGAAAGGCGAAAGAAGGATCGTCCTGGTTGGGTTCTCCGCCCATGCGCTTGCGCAGACTGATCGCTGAGGGAGACCGCGAGCGCACCTATAAACCTTCAATCTGGCTGCGGATTGCCCGTAGTTTGTGGGAGCTGACCAGGTTTGTACCCGTGCTTGTTACCGCCCTGATTGGTTTCGCAGTGGTGTGTGGCATATTGCTTGCGGATTCCCTGTGGGGAATGTGGGCTGCCGTCCTACTCTGTGGTCCCTTGTTGTGGGCAGCCGGAATCATCGCAGCTGCCATCAGCACCATTGCAAAGTGGGTTCTTGTGGGCAAAATTAAGCCCCAAGAAAAGCCACTGTGGTCTTCCTTTATTTGGCGCAACGAAGTGGCCGACACCTTCGTCGAAATGGTAGCCGCACCCTGGTTCGCCAACTACATGAATGGCACGCTCGGACTTGTCTGGTGGCTGCGCAGTTTGGGCGCAAAAATTGGTGGCGGGGTCTGGTGTGAAACGTATTGGCTTCCTGAAGCGGATTTGGTCACCCTCGGTGACGGCGCCACCGTCAACAGAGGCACTGTTCTGCAAACACATCTGTTCCATGACAGAGTGATGAGTATGGACACGGTATCGGTGGAAGCGGGCGGAACCCTCGGCCCGCACAGCGTGATACTTCCTGCCGCACGTATTGGTGCCCACAGCACTGTTGGTCCGGCTTCTCTCGTCATGCGTGGTGAAGCTGTTCCAGAGGGAAGCCGCTGGAGCGGGAACCCGATCGGGCCGTGGCGTGAAGTTACTGTGCGGAAGTACTTTTCAGACACAGCTTCTGTGAAGACGGTGTGATTGTGGCGGTAGATTCTTACACCCCAGATTCAGGCAGTGCAGATTTCTTCATTGAGCACTACGCACTCAATCTGCATTACAGAATGTCGTCAGGACACCTCAAGGCAGTTGCCACTCTCAATGTGAGGTTACTGAGGGCAGTTCGTCAAATCTCTTTAGACATCTCTGGCCTTCACGTGGGAAAGGTCTCCGTTGAAAGCAAAGCTAATAAAAACTTCAAGCAAAGCCCAACCAAGCTCACTGTCAAACTCGGTGAAGAGTTAGCTGCGGGTTCCACTTTCGAACTAGAAATTCACTACTCCGGCACCCCACGCCCTCGCAGTTCTCGCTGGGGAACAGTCGGATGGGAAGAATTGAACGATGGTGTTGTTGTAGCAGCACAGCCAACGGGTGCACCCACCTGGTTCCCATGCAACGATCTCCCCCGCTACAAATCAACGTTTGAGATTTCACTCACAACCGAACGCAGCTACTCAGTAGCAGCCACAGGAGAGTTGATGAGTACCTCGGAGAAGTCCGGGCTCGCAACCTGGAACTTCCGTCAAAACATTCCTACCCCCACTTACCTCGCCTCCATTCAAATTGGGCGCTACCGTCAACGTGAAGAAGAATTATCTGGCGTGACTGTTCACACGTTCTTCCCCCCAGCTAATCAAAGCAAAATCACTTCTGACCTCTCCAAACTCGAAGACATGCTTTCTTTCTTTAACGAGACGTTCGGCGAGTACCCCTTCCAGAGTTACACCGTTGTTGTCACCGCAGATGAACTTGAGATTCCTCTCGAAGCCCAGGGCATGGCCATCTTTGGGGCTAACCACCTCAACGGAACCAACCCGGAAGAGCGACTCGTTGCCCATGAGCTTGCCCACCAGTGGTTTGGCAACAGCGTGGGGATTGCTCAGTGGAGTGACATTTGGCTCAATGAAGGTTTTGCCTGCTATGCCGAGTGGCTCTGGTCTGAAAAAGCAGGTGGAATTACCACGCAAGGTATGGCCGAGTCACACCATGTGCTGCTGCGCCAGCTCGATCAAGACCTTCTACTGGCCGATCCTGGCCCTGACCTCATGTTTGACGACCGGGTTTACAAGCGAGGTGCACTCACACTTCACGCATTGCGACGTGCAGTCGGAGACAAGACCTTCTTCGCCATCGTGAAGAAGTGGGTTGCCGATCACGCTCACGCTTTAGGTACGACGGAAGATTTCATTGAGTTGTGCCAGAAAAGCACATCTGAGAATCTCGGGCCCCTGTTTGAGCGCTGGCTTTTTCAGAAAGCGCTACCCGCCCTGAACTAGCGGCTCACGGCGACAGCTACAACGAGCCTGTCCTGCTGAGTTGCGTGGTGAACGGTGAACCGCCCAGATACCTCAGCTGGGTCTAGCTCATCGATACTGACAGCATTTCCGACCCTCATAGCTTTCACGACGGCTTCGTATTCACACCACGAACCAAGGGTGACTGAGTGCGTTCCTGTCCGGCCCGCAACTTCTCGAGAGTCTCCTAGGTTTCCCTGTTCAATATCGACACCAATTTGTTTGCCACGGATGCCAGCGGCAACCACTACCCCGCCACTCGAGGACAAGCTGATGTGAACATCAGTGCCTTCAAGGGTGATGGCTCCATGATCCATCCCACATTCACAGCAGTGTGCCACGGGAATTACAGAAGTCCACGCCTGTCCCAGGATTTGCCCGCCCACTTTTCTGGCGAGATACCTACCCGAGAGATAACGCTGTGACAGCACATGCCCTAGGGAAGCAGCACGAGCGCGCTCTGAAGAAGTGAGTAATGGATATAACTCATCAGATTCCTGCTCACTCAGGGATGTTGCACCCCAGAGCAAAACAAAGGAATCAGACATGAATGGAAATTAGTTCTGCAACGTCACGAACGCCTGCCACGGAGCAAGCACGTCAGCCTTCACGCCGAGAACAGCATCACCAGAGACTGATCCAGGAAGCTCAACTGTGTCATTAGACAGGTTGGCCACCACGGTCAGAATGCGGCCGTTGAGTTCACGGGTGTAGGCAAAGAGCTGCTCGTGTTCAATCCACAACATGTCGAATGAGCCATTGACCACCACATCCATGCCGTGACGCATAGCGATGAGCTTTTGGTAGTGGTGGAAGACCGAGTCGGCATCGGCAACTGCCGCTGCCGCGTTGATCTCGGGGTAGTTGGTGTTGACCGAGATCCAGGGTTCACCGCTGGTGAAACCAGCGTTTACTGAGTCATCCCACTGCACGGGCGTGCGGGCATTATCGCGACCCTTGTAACCGACAGCCTTAAGGACGTAGTCCTCAGAGATTCCCATCTCGGGAGCTTCTGCTGCCCAGTTCAAAGTTTCGAGGTCGCGGTATTGGCTCAGCTTCGTGAAGTGAGCACTCGTCATACCGAATTCTTCGCCCTGATACACATAGGGCGTTCCCCGCATCAAGTGCAGCACAGTTCCGAAAGCCTTGGCAGAGTTCACACGGTGTTCGGCAGAGTCATTACCCCAACGCGAAACAATGCGGGGCTGGTCGTGGTTGTTCCAATACAGGGAGTTCCAGCCAACCTGCTCGAGCCCCTTCTGCCACTTGTTCAGGTTCTCCTTGAGTGCCTTCACAGTGAAGGGAACCAGGTCCCATTTTCCATACCCTTCAGGGTTGGTGTCGAGGTCCATGTGTTCGAAGGTGAACACCATGTTGAGCTCATGGCGTTCGGGAGCGGTGTATTGCTGGGCAAGTTCAACCGTGCAGCCGGGCATCTCACCAACAGTGATGAGTCCCTTATCGCGCAGAACCTCACGGTTCATTTCTTGCAGGAATTCGTGAATACGTGGACCATTCATCCAAGGACCGAACAGGTCATCACCTGCCGAGAAGTCCTGGTGCTTGGAGATGAGGTTAATCACGTCCATGCGGAAACCATCCACGCCCTGCTCCAACCACCAATTCATCATCGAATAGACGGCGGCACGAACCTCGGGGTTTTCCCAGTTCAGGTCAGGCTGCTTCTTGGAGAAGATGTGCAGGAAGTATTGCTGAGTGTTTTCGTTCCACTGCCAGACCGAGCCAGAAAACGCAGCCTGGTGATCGGTGGGCTCGCGGCCGTCCACGGCGTCACGCCAGATATACCAATCACGCTTGGGGTTATCCAGTGATGATGAACTCTCCACAAACCAAGGGTGCTCGTCCGAGGTGTGGTTGACTACGAGGTCCATCACGAGCTTCATGCCACGGGCATGAGTCTCATTGATGAGGTGACGCATGTCGTCGAGCGTGCCAAAGAGAGGATCGATGTCCTGGTAGTCCGAGATGTCATAGCCATTGTCATCTTGAGGAGACTTATAGACGGGAGAAAGCCAGAGCACGTCCACGCCCAGGTCTGCCAGATAGTCCAGCTTGGAGGTAATGCCGGGGATGTCCCCGATGCCGTCGCCGTTCGAGTCAGCGAACGAGCGAGGGTAGATCTGGTACACGACGGCACCCTTCCACCAGTCGTCTTTACCTAGAGTGATGCTCATGTGTCTCCTTGTTGTCTCAACTAACAACTTTATTGGTGTGTGGGAGTTCAGAAACTTTTTTCTCACCAGCTCTGACGAAGAATCACCTCTTCTGGCTAGGGTGAATGAGTTCCCACAAGGAGGTCCCACCCATGGGCGTAGAAAACAACACCCGCGACATCGAAGAAACCGTCGTCACCGACTTCACTGACCGCATGAGTTATGGCGGTTATCTCGATCTCGACACTCTTCTCTCAGCACAGAAGCCCCTGAGCGATCACCACGATGAACTGCTCTTCATCATTCAGCACCAGACCACTGAGCTTTGGATGAAGCTGATGGTGCACGAGCTCATTGGTGCAGCCAATTACCTCCGCAACGATGACCTCGGCCAAGCACTGAAGTGCATGGCACGCCTCAAGCACATTCAGAAGACCCTGACCGAACAGTGGGCTGTTTTGGCCACGCTCACCCCCAGTGAATACGCGCAGTTCCGCGACAAGCTCGGAAACTCCAGTGGCTTCCAGTCGTTCCAATACCGTGCGATTGAGTTCATGCTCGGCAATAAGAACGAGAAGATGATCCGCGTCTTCGACGCAGACCCTGCCGCCCAAGAAATGCTCGTCGCAGCTCTCAATGCACCCAGCATCTATGACGAGTTCCTGCGATACCTCGCTCGTAAGGGCTATGCCGTTCCTGCCTCGATTCTGGAACGCGATGTGACCAAAGCCTGGACTTTCACCGACGAACTCATGCCTGTCTTCATCGAGATCTATAACAACCACGATGAGCACTGGGAAGCCTACGAAACGTGTGAAGAACTCGTCGACTTGGAAGAGAACTTCCAGTTCTGGCGCTTCCGTCACCTGCGGACCGTGCAACGCATCATCGGAATGAAGATGGGCACCGGTGGATCTTCTGGTGCACCTTTCTTGCAGAAGGCACTCGAGCTCACCTTCTTCCCCGAGCTCTTTGCTGTGCGCACCGAGATTGGTAAGTAGCGCTTCTTTATGTGTGGGCCTCTCTTCCCTGAAGGCACCAACCCCTATGGGGTTGGTGGGCGTGCACAACTCACAACCGGGGAATGGGGAACTGTTCTTCCCCTCCTTGGAGATGCTCACGTTCACCTAGGACTATTCGATGGCAGTGAGTTGCGTTCTGGAGGCATTGGCCGAGTGCTGGATTTGGGGTGGTCAACACCAGAACTTCGAAACATTGTTGCTGAGCTCCCAGGCCTCGACATCGAATGGGCCGGAAACTTTTTAGCGGCAGAGGGTGGGTATCCCTCGGACCGTTCGTGGGCTCCTCCTGGAGCAACACTGTTTGTAGAGGATGTCTCTGAAGCTATATCCGCACAGGTTTCCTCTGAAGCTTCTGCCCTCAAGATCACATTGAACTCTGATGCGGGGCCTGTGCACTCTGATGAGGTTCTTCACTCACTCATCACCGAAGCACTTAGAGCAGGGCTGCTTCCGATCGTTCATGCTGAGGGTGCCGGCCAAGCCGAACGAGCAATCACGGCTGGCCCAGCCGTGACACTTGCTCACACTCCTTTTACAGAGCTCCTTTCCGATGACCTCATTTCTTATGCCGCCAAGAACAATTACGGCTGGATGAGCACTCTGGACATCCATGGTTATGGAGAAGTAACAGAGGCCTTTTCCATCGCATCCACGAACTTGTCGAAGTTTATTGAGGCAGGCGGAACGGTGTTTTATGGCACCGATCTTGGCAATGGGCCTCTGCCCGTGGGTATCAATGTGCGGGAGCTGAGAGCACTGGGCAGGTGTGGGTTAGGGCATGAAGAACTCCTTGACTCCATGACGGAATGGTGGGACAGGCGTCGTCCAGTCCCTAATGGTGGTGTTGTGGAAGAACCCCGAAGTTTCATCTCTGAAATCTCAGACAACAGCTGTGAGGACTTTGCCTCTTGGCTTGCCACGGCACGTATCGTCGAACACAACACATTGGAGTTCCTATGACCACCAACTTTGACACCCGTGCCGCCGAACTCGACGCAGCTGATCCTTTAGCTGCCCACCGCGCGAAGTTCTTTGGCACCGATGAGGCAACGCAATCTTCAACTCCCGGAATGCCCCTGGCCTACTTCGATGGCAACTCTCTGGGCCGTCCCATGAGTGCCAGCTTTGACCGTATTGAAGCATTCCTGCGTCACGACTGGGGCACCCGCCTCATTCGCAGCTGGGATGAGCAATGGTTGGACCTACCCCTCGAACTTGGAAACAAAATCGGTGCCGCTGCTCTGGGTGCTGCACCTGGGCAGACCTTTGTCGGTGACTCCACCAGTGTGCTGCTTTACAAGATGGCACGTGCTGCCATTGGCGCCCGTCCTGGTCGCACCGAGATTGTGCTCGATACCGACAACTTCCCCACCGACCGTTACCTGCTCGAAGGTATTGCGGATGAGCTCAACATGACTTTGCGTTGGATTGAAGTTGATACTTCCTCAGGGGTGACTCCAGAACAGGTCGCTGCTGTGGTGAACTCCAACACCGCTTTGGTACTGCTCAGCCACGTTGCCTACCGCTCGGGCTTTATGGCAGATGCTCCCGCAATTACAAAGATCACGCACGATGCCGGCGCATTGATCGTCTGGGACTTGAGCCACTCCGTGGGCTCTGTCGTGGTCGAGTTGGACAAGTGGAACGTCGACATTGCTGTGGGCTGTTCCTATAAGTACCTGTGTGGTGGTCCCGGTGCTCCGGCCTGGGCCTATGTGCGCAAGGATCTGCAGACCGTCATTGAACAGCCGATCCAGGGTTGGTGGGGCACCAAGAACATGTTCCTCATGGGACCTGGCTATGACCCCGAGAACGACCTGCGCCGGTTCATTACCGGTACCACACCGGTCGTGGGCATGCAGGCCATGATTGATCCCGTTGAGCTCATCGGCGAGGTCAGCATCGAAGCAGTTCGCGCCAAGTCTCTGCTGTTGACCCAGTTCGTGATCGACTACACGGACGAAGTGCTGGCACCTCTGGGCGTGACCGTGGCTACGCCTCGCGATCCCGCCCATCGCGGTGGTCACGTCACGCTGAACCACCCACACATGCGTGAATTGAATGCGCTGTTGTGGAAGGAAGACATCATTCCTGACTACCGTGATCCACACGGTTTGCGCATTGGCTTGTCTCCGCTGACAACTTCTTTCGAAGAAGTCTTCATTGGCATGGAAAGGGTCAAAGAGACACTGCTCTCCCTCGGGTAGGATTGAGGTATTCCCTGCTCGCGAAACCGCTGGAGTTACCCCCATGCCCACCATCGTCGTCGAGGTAATGCCCAAGGCTGAAATTCTTGACCCTCAGGGCAAGGCAGTCGCTGGTGCGCTTACCCGCCTTGGTCACAACCAGTTCTCCGGTGTTCGCATCGGCAAGCGCTTCGAGCTCACCGTTGACGGCCCCGTCACCGCTGAGACTCTCGCAGCAGCCAAGACCATCGCAGAGGACATCCTCTCGAACTCGGTCATCGAAGATGTCGTCAGCATCTCCGAGGCCAAGTAATGCGCGTCGGAGTCATCACCTTCCCCGGCTCACTCGATGAGCGTGACGCTCAGCGTGCGGTAAAGCTCGCGGGTGGAACCCCCGTTGCCCTCTGGCACGGTGCACACGATCTCGAAGGCGTCGAAGCCATCATTCTTCCCGGTGGCTTTAGCTACGGCGACTATCTGCGTGCAGGTTCTATTGCCAGCCACGCCCCCATCATGGCTGAGGTCATTGACGCAGCTCACAAGGGTATGCCTGTCTTGGGTATATGTAACGGTTTCCAAATGCTGGCAGAAGCCCGCCTGGTTCCCGGTGCTCACGGCCGTAATGACTGTGGCACCTTTGTTCGTCGCGACCAGAAGCTGATCGTAGAGAACAACAACACCGCCTGGACTAAAGACTTTGCCCAGGGTGAAGAGATCATCATTCCCCTCAAGAACGCTGATGGCCGTTTCGTCGCAGACGCAGACACCATCAAGCGCATTGAAGACAAAGGTCAGGTCACCTTCCGTTACGTCGGCATGAACCCCAACGGTTCCCTCGATGACATTGCGGGTGTTTCTAACGAAGCGGGCAACGTGGTTGGGCTCATGCCTCACCCCGAGCACGCAGTCGAGCCAGGCTTTGGTCCAGACACCGCAGTTGCTATGCGTTCAGGTCTTGATGGCCTCAAGTTCTTTACCTCAGTTATTCAGAGCACCATCCTTTCTAAGGCATAAGCAGCATGAGCACTTCTACGAAGTCAGGGTTCACCCCTCGCAAGCTTTACTTTGTGCTGGCTATCGCCGAGGCCTGCACCTGGACCTTGCTCATCACGGGCCTGATTCTTCGTGCCACCACAGGTATTGACCAGACCCTGTTCACCACCATTGGTGGTTTACACGGTCTGGTGTTCATTAGCTACAGCGCAACCTCAATTTTGATTGCGTTCAACCAGCGTTGGGGTTTCTGGCTGGGTCTGCTCGCGGTGATCACCGCGATTCTCCCCTACGCGACTATCCCTTTCGAGTTGGTTCAGGCCAAGCGTGGAGCACTCGAAGGTCCTTGGCGCACCCAGGCTACTGATGACCCTCGTGATGCAAAGGCACTGGATCGACTCTTCCGCTGGTTCCTTGCCCGCCCCGTGCTGTTGATTCTTGTCATTGTGCTGGCAATTGTCGCTGTCTTCTCTACTTTGCTTTTCCTTGGCCCTCCCGGAGGACGCTAAGCCGATGAGCACGTACTCTCTCCACATCACCCACAACGAAGGGACCGACGCGTGAGCACCCACGTCGCCGACACCGTAGAAAACGCCATCGCAACTCCCGACAAGGTTCAGCCCTACGGCGCCCTTGGCCTCAAGGATGACGAGTACGCAGAGATTCGCAAGATCCTCGGCCGCCGCCCCACCTCGGGCGAGCTGGCGATGTACTCCGTGATGTGGAGTGAGCACTGCTCGTACAAGTCATCAAAGATTTACCTTCGTCAGTTTGGCCAGAAGGTCAGCGAGAAGATGAAAGAAAAGCTCATGGTCGGCATGGGCGAGAACGCTGGTGTTGTGGACGTCGGCGAGGGTTGGGCTGTCACCTTCAAGGTGGAGAGCCACAACCACCCCAGCTACATTGAACCTTTCCAGGGCGCTGCCACCGGTGTGGGTGGAATCGTCCGTGACATCATCTCGATGGGTGCCCGTCCGGTTGCTGTGATGGACCAGCTGCGCTTCGGTGCCATTGACCACCCCGACACTCCTCGTGTACTCCACGGTGTGGTCGGCGGTATTAGCTTCTACGGCAACTGCCTCGGCCTTCCCAACATTGGTGGCGAGACCTACTTCGACTCCTGCTACCAGGGCAACCCCTTAGTGAACGCACTCTCTGTCGGTGTTCTCCGCCACGAAGACCTTCACCTGGCTAACGCTTCGGGTGTGGGCAACAAGATTGTTCTCTTCGGTGCACGCACCGGTGGCGACGGCATCGGTGGAGCATCGATCCTTGCTTCAGACTCCTTCGATTCCACCGGCCCCACCAAGCGTCCTGCTGTGCAGGTGGGTGACCCCTTCGCTGAGAAGGTGCTTATTGAGTGCTGCCTCGAGCTGTATCGCGAAGGCCTGGTTGAAGGTATTCAGGACCTCGGTGCTGCCGGTATTTCCTGTGCAACGAGTGAGCTTGCTTCCAACGGTGACGGCGGTATGTTCGTCGAACTCGACCACGTACTCTTGCGCGACCCCACCCTCACTGCTGAGGAAATCCTCATGTCGGAGAGCCAGGAGCGCATGATGGCAGTGGTCAAGCCTGAGCTGTTGGATCAGTTCATGGCTGTCGTGAACAAGTGGGACGTAGAAACCAGTGTTCTCGGTGAAGTAACCGACACCGGTCGCCTCGTGATCCACCACGGTGGCGAAGAAATCGTGAACGTCGACCCTCGCACCGTCGCTATCGACGGCCCTGTCTACGAACGTCCCGTCGCTTACCCCACCTGGATTGATGCTCTGCAGGCTGACTCAGCTGACAAACTGGCTCGCCCCAGCTCGGGAGCAGACCTCAAGGATCAGTTCCTGAAGCTCGTTGCCAGCCCTAACTTGGCTGACAAGTCCCTCATCACCACCCAGTATGACTACTTCGTCATGGGTAATACTGCGCTGAGCTTCCCCGACGACGCCGGCATGATCCGCGTGGATGAAGAATCCGGTCTCGGCTTCGCTATCGCCACCGACGCGAACGGCCGTTACTGCCAGCTTGACCCCTACAACGGTGCTCGCCTTGCACTCGCAGAGGCTTACCGCAACGTAGCTGTTTCTGGTGCTGTTCCTGCAGCTGTCACTGACTGCCTCAACTTCGGCTCTCCTGAGAACCCCGAAGTGATGTGGCAGTTCAAGGAAGCTGTTGCTGGTCTTGCTGACGGTTGCTTGGAGCTTGAGATCCCCGTCACCGGTGGAAACGTCTCCTTCTATAACCAGACCGGTGATGCACCTATTCACCCCACTCCTGTTGTGGGTGTGCTGGGTGTCATTGATGACGTTGCTCGTCGTATTCCTTCCTCCTGGCAGGACGAAGGCAACAACATCTACCTCCTTGGCTACACCCGCACCGAACTAGATGGTTCAGCCTGGGCTGGCACCATCCACAACCACCTTGGTGGTGTTCCTCCCATGGTTGACCTGGGTCAGGAAAAGGAACTCGCAGACCTGCTTCATGGTGCTGCAATTGAGAGCCTTATTCTTTCTGCTCACGACCTCAGCGATGGTGGCCTGGGACAGGCACTGGCTGAGTCCGTGATGCGCTTCGGCGTTGGCGCACGCGTCTGGCTCGATGAAATCATCGAGCGTGACGGTGTGGACGCCGCTACTGCGTTGTTCTCTGAATCAACCGGTCGTGTGATCGTCTCTGTTCCTCGCGAAGATGACGTTCGCTTCTTAGGTCTGTGCGAAGCTCGCAACTACCCCGTCCTGCGTATCGGTGTGACCGACCAGGGTGGATCAGATGCCAAGCTCGACGTTCAGGGACTGTTCGAAGTTTCTGTTGACGAGATTCGTCAGCGCAGCAACGAGACACTGCCCAAGTACTTCGGCTAAACCTGGTTCGGGGGAACCATGGATCAATTCATTGCAATTCTGATTGGTGCCTTTTGGGCTGCCATCATTGTCGGCCTCGTCGTGCGTTTCGTCCGCGCTATGAAAGGCAAACGACTCAGAGCCGTTGCCGAACCCCTCGTTGCGGCTGCTGATTCTTACCAAGAGAACCTCATTGGCAAGACCGGGACTGCTGAGTTCAAAGCAACAACCGAGGGTGAGAAGCCGGCTTAAATAGCTTCGAGCAGGTCCCATCGCAGGGGCCCACCCGAAGAATTTGAGTTTCTCAGAAAAATAACCCTGTTCGCAAGGGTTATTTTCAGTTCAAGGTGAGTGGGCTGAGTTCCTGACCCACGGTGTATTGCTCGCCCATGACGCCGCGTCCCCCTGCCGTGAGTGCTGTGGTGAGCATGAGCGGGTGAGAACCCGGAACCACATTCACGTTCACAAAAGGAACGTGGGCCTCAGGAGAGAGAATTCCACCTTGTGCAATGGAGAGAACTCCATGGCCTGAGGTCAGCTCAATGCGTGGATCCTTGATGGTGATATTCATCATGCCCCAGTGGCCGGTGAAGTGGGCAGTTCCGAGGAACTGCAGAACACCAGTGTGGGTTTCTGGGTTGAAGTCTGAGGCAACCTCGTTGAGAACGAAGGTGAACCCTGACTCTGTTCGAGTTGCTGGTTCCAGTGCTTCAACAACACCGTCTTCTAAACGAGAGATGTAGGCAATGAGGCTGTCTTTGACGGACCAGTGCAGTTCTAAACCGCTCATTACTTAGCCTCGAGCTTGTTCGTGGTGGTGAATAACTTCTTCCACGACGAAGTGGAACCACTTCTCAGCGAAGGTGGGGTCAAGGTTTGCTTCTTCTGCAAGGGCACGCAGGCGTGCAACCTGGCGAGCTTCACGTGCTGGGTCGGAAGGGGGAAGATCGTTGGTGGCTTTGAGCTTGCCCACCTTCTGGGTGAACTTGAATCGCTCTGCGAGCATGTGAATGAGGGCTGCATCGATGTTGTCGATGCTCTCGCGAATTCCTGCGAGTTCTTCTGCAACCTCAGGGGTCATCTCGTTCTGCGCCATGCTTTCAGGTTAGCGCAGGAGTGTTTAGTTCTTAACTTGCCTACGCATAATCAAGACACCAGCAATAACGATGGCACCACCCACAGGTTCATACCAATGCAGGGTTTCACCCAGGAAGACCACGCCCAACATGATGCCGACGATGGGCATGACATAGGTCACCGAAGAAGCACGGGTGGGACCCCATGACTCAAGAACGTCGTTAAACCAGAGATAGGCCAGGCCTGTTCCACCGAATCCGATAATGGCGATGGCAATGATGGTGGTCCAGTCAATGGTGAGTGGACCAGTTGCTAGGAAGGGTGTCAACAGCAGGATAAACACTGTCGCTGCACCCACTTCAATGATCGAAATCGCCTTAGCCGAGACACCTCGGGGGAACACGTACTTCTTCAAATAGGTTCCTGAGAATCCATACATCACCGCTGCGCTGAGGGCAGCGATCTGACCCCAGAAGCTGCCACCCAGGTCGGTAATAGTCCAGGGGGCGATGACGACGACAAGACCAGCAAGACCGACAAGAACACCGGCTGCTTGATTGCGGTTGAAGTTCTCCACGCGCAACACATAGACCGCAATGATGGCCGTCATGATGGGAGTCAGACCGTTATAGATTGTTGCAACGGCGGAGGTGATGAACTGCTCAGCCCAGGGGAAGAAGATAAAAGGGATGCCAATACCGAAGACACCGGCCACAGCGATGTGGCCCCAGGTGACGAGGTCACGAGGTAGCTTTTCTCGACTTATCAACCAGAACACGAGCATGAAGATGCCACCCGCAACCACACGAGACCAAGCAACTTGACCCCACGACAGGGTAGTCATGGCGATCTTGATGAAGAAGAAGCTGGATCCCCATAACAAGGCAAGGAAGATGAACTTCAGCGCAATAAGGAGGGGTGAACCGCCCGCTTTGGCAGCTGCTGAAGTCGTAGTCATAACAAGCTTCAGCCTAGCCCTGAACGAACTCGTTCGGGCAAGAACAATGTGGTTCTGACCGAGCGGTCAGACGGGAACTTATTTAGCCAACGAGGTCGTGCTGCACAATGATGGCATCGCGAGCAGGACCCACACCAATGGCGGAGAAGCGTGCGCCACTCATTGCCTCGAGTGCGGTGACGTAGTCCTGAGCGTTCTTGGGAAGATCGCTGAAGGTGCGTGCACCAGTAATGTCTTCGGTCCAACCGGGGAAGTATTCCAGGATGGGCTTGGCGTGGTGGAAGTCACTCTGGTTCACCGGAACCTCATCGTGACGAACACCATCAACGTCATAGGCAACACAGACAGGAATCTGCTCGAGGCCAGTGAGAACGTCGAGCTTGGTAATCACGAAGTCAGTCACACCGTTGATACGTGCGGTGTAGCGAGCAATGGGTGCGTCATACCAACCACAGCGACGGGGACGTCCGGTAGTCGTACCGAATTCAAAACCCTTAGCGCGGAGGTATTCACCGTCTTCATCGAAGAGCTCGGTGGGGAACGGACCAGCACCCACGCGGGTTGTGTACGCCTTGATGACCGCGATCACGCGTTCAATCTTGTTGGGACCAATACCCGAACCGGTCGAGGCGCCGCCAGCAGTGGCGTTCGACGAGGTAACGAAGGGGTAGGTTCCGTGGTCGATGTCGAGCATGGTTGCCTGACCGCCTTCGAACAGCACGACCTTGTCCGCTTCGAGAGCCTGGTTCAGTTCGAGTGCAGTGTCCGCGACCATCGGTGCCAGACGCTCACGGTAGGAGAGAAGTTCTTCAATAACTGCGTCAGCCGAGATGGCACGACGGTTATAAATCTTGGCCAGCAAGTGGTTCTTAATCTCGAGGGCAGCTTCAACCTTCTGGCGCAAGATGCCTTCGTCAAAGATGTCCTGGATGCGGATACCCACACGGTTGATCTTGTCTGCATAGGTGGGACCAATGCCGCGACCGGTGGTGCCGATCTGGCGCTTACCCAAGAAGCGCTCAGTGACCTTGTCCAAGGTGCGGTGGTAGTCGGTGATGACGTGCGCGTTCGCGCTCACGCGCAGCTTCGACGTGTCAATGCCGCGAGAGTTCAGAGCATCAAGCTCAGCAAAGAGAACAGAGATGTCGATAACCACACCGTTAGAGATGACGGGGGTAACACCGGGGGTCAAAATACCCGAAGGGAGCAAGTGGAGGGCGTACTTCTCGTCGCCAATAACGACAGTGTGACCGGCGTTGTTACCGCCATTGAACTTCACAACGTAGTCGATACGTTCAGCAAGAAGGTCGGTAGCCTTACCCTTACCTTCGTCGCCCCACTGGGCACCAATCAGAACGATTGCTGGCATGACGATATCCCCTCGTCGTTAGTACGGCCTGTGCAACTGCGACCTGCCAGTAATTCATTCTACCGGCTAGAGAACGCCTATTTCTTGCGGTTACTTCAGGCTAAGTGGTGGCCATAAGTACGACGTCGATCGCCTTGCGTTCTTCCCCACCCGAGACAAAGAATCGATCGCGCAGAGTCAAAGTCTGAACATTTAATCCCAGAGAATCACACGCAGTGCGGAGCTCATCCTGCGTGGGGTTCAACTCAGGACTGGGCGGTCCGCCAAAGCCGTGTTCAAGGTTTTCGCGTGCATGCCACACCCCAAAAAGTGTGCCGCCTGCGCGCAGACTCTGCGCTGCCGTGGCGATTGCAGCAGCGAGGTCTGCTGCAGGGATTTGGAGATAAGCCATCACGGCCAGATCAACAGGTTTGGTCACGCAGGATTCGGGGTTGGTCGCATCCACTGCGGTGCCGGTACAAAGGTCGCTAAGACCTTCATGTTCGGCGCGCTGGAGAAACTTCTCCACGGCCACGGCAGAGAAGTCCGAGTTCTCCACGTTCCAGCCACGGCTGGCAAACCACAGCGCATTGCGGCCTTCGCCGCCACCCAAGTCGAGCATCTTGCCGACAGGTAGATCGGAGAGATACTCGACGACGAACTCGTTGGGTTCTTGCGACCACACCAACTCGGCCTCGGCATAGCGCTGGTCCCACGCTTCGGGAGAGTTCCGAGTAGTCATCAGTTCTTTCTTAGAACGTTACGTGTTGCATGACCCAGGAGTGCATGGTCACTGCCGCGGCGGCACTGGCGTTAATGGAGCGAGTGGAACCAAACTGCGTGATCTCGATCACGGCTTCGGCAGCCTCGATGGCCTCAGGAGAAAGACCCGGGCCTTCTTGACCGAATAAGAACAAGCAGCGCTCGGGGAGTGCAAAGGTTTCGATCTTGACACAGCCAGGAACATTGTCGATGGCGAGAATGGGCATGTTCTCTGCCTTGGCCCACTCGACCAGATCTGCCACGGTGTCGTGGTGAACCACGTGCTGGTAACGGTCGGTGACCATGGCGCCACGCTTGTTCCAGCGACGGCGACCCACGATGTGGACGGTGTCGGCACCAAAGGCATTGGCTGAGCGCACGATCGAACCAATGTTCATATCGTGCTGCCAGTTCTCAATGGCGACATGGAACGGATGACGCTTCTCGTCCAGGTCCGCCACGATGGCTTCCATGGTCCAGTAGCGGTAACGGTCAATGACGTTACGAGTGTCTCCCTTTTCTAGGAGCTCACGATCAAACCAGGGGTCTTCCGGGAGTTCACCAATCCACGGACCAACACCGGAGGTGCTGAGCTCATGTGTGGGTGACTCGGGAAGGTCAGTCACGACTACTGAGGCTCGAGGCCGAGGTCTTCCAGACCAATAGCATAGAAGTAGGGGTAGCCAGCAGTCTCGATACGCTGACGTGCATCGGTGGCGCGGTCCACAACCACAGCAACACCAGCGATCTCAGCACCGACCTTCTCGAGAGCCTCAATGGCCTTGAGTGGTGAGCCACCCGTGGTGGAGGTGTCTTCAAGAACAACAACGCGCTTACCCACGAGGTCTGGTCCTTCAACCTGACGGCCACGACCGTGGTCTTTAGGCTCTTTGCGCACAACAAAAGCGTCATAGGTGAGGCCCTTGGCAGCACCCTGGTGCAGTACTGCGGTAGCGATGGGGTCTGCACCCATGGTGAGGCCACCAACGGCATCCACATCAGGAATCTGTGCCAGCACGTCCAGCATGACCTGCCCAATGAGGGGAGCAACGCGATGATCGAGAGAAATCTTGCGCATGTCCACGTAATACGTGGCCTTCTTGCCGCTGGTGAGCGTGAAGTCACCGTGGAAGACGGCTTCTTCTTTAATGAAGTTGATCAGCTGTTCGCGTGCAGAAGTCATGGGTTCAGTTTATCTTCCCCAGACAGGGCCCACTTCCTAGTGAGCGAGGGGCTCGAGTGGAACGATGTCGTCATCGTCGGAACCAGGAGTTCCGGCGATGTGTTCTTTGCGGCCTCTGGTCGGCATTTCCACAATCACCATGGCGGCGACCATGAATGCGCCGCCGATGATGGTCTTCAGTGCCAGAACTTCCTGGCCTACAGCAACAGAAACAACTGCGGTGAAGACGACCTCGAGAGTCAAGATGATGGCCACGCGGGAGGGTTCCATCTGGGCCTGAGCCCAGGTCTGCACAAAGAAGCCAATAACGGTGGCAAAAATCGCCGTGAAGAGAACTGCCATCCAAACGTCGACGGTGGGAGGTGGCTGATAGCCATCAGGAAGGGCACCGATCCAGCAGACCACCGCAACGAAAACGAGTTGCACGAAGGTCAGTGCGTAGGAATCAAGACCTGAGCTAAAGCGTCCCAAGCCCACGATGTGCAAGGCATAGAGGACAGCACAGACGATGCCCCAAATCTGGCCGACCTCAATAGAGACGCCGGTGATGGAGATGAGCCCCAAACCGATCAATGCCAACACGGCACCAATAGCGACCTTCACTCCCACCTTGCGGCGGAAGATGAGCCAGCCCAACACAGGGGTGAGCACCACATAAGTTCCGGTGAGGAAGCCGGTGATGGCGGCGGTGGTCATTTCCAATGCAATGGTCTGCGTGACATAGGCCAGGCCCAGCACAACACCCAAAACCGCGCCAATAGCAAGCATCTTGCCCTTGATTGCAAGAACTACCTTGGGCTTGATCACGAGCATGATTGCAGCAGCAATCGTGAAGCGGATAGCAAGGAAGTCAAAGAAGGGCTGCTGCTCAATTGCCGGCTTCATGACGACAAAGGCAACGCCCCACATTGCGGCCACTGAAACCAGTGACCACAATGCGAGGCGGGATGTCTTCATCCCTCCAGCCTAGCTAGGCAGAAGGAGTGCGGCGACGGATAGGAGTGTCATCGTCACCATCGTCTTCCACGACGAGGGTGTCAAAGACAGGCTCCTTGGAGACCGGTGCGGAAGCAGTGACGCCAGCCTTAGCCGCCTTCTTCTCAGCACGCTTAGCCTTGCGCTTCTCACGACCACCCTCAACCAGGTTGTAAATGGTGGGAAGAACGATGAGGGTCAGCGCGGTCGAGGAAATCAGACCACCAATCACCACAATGGCCAGAGGCTGCGAGATGAATCCGCCGGAGCCGGTAATACCGACAGCCATCGGGATCAGCGCGAAGATGGTTGCCAATGCCGTCATCAGAATCGGACGCAGACGGCGGATGGCACCTTCACGAAGTGCCTCTGCCACAGCCAGTCCCTTGTTGCGGTACTGGTTGACCAGGTCGATGAGAACGATGGCATTCGTCACGACGATACCGACCAGCATCAGCAGACCGATGAAGGAAGGAACACCGAGTGGAACACCTGTGATGACCTGGAGACCAATCGCTCCGGTGGCGGCGAAGGGAACCGAGATCAGCAGCAACAGTGGCTGCAGTAGCGAACCAAAAGTGGCAACCATGATGATGTAGACAACGAGGATGGCAACCAGCAGAGCAATACCGAGCGAGCTAAACGCAGTTGCCTGGTCGGCACTCACGCCACCAATCTTGGCGGAAGCACCCGAAGGCAGATCTACATCCTTGAGGGCCTTGGTTACTTCAGCGGTTGCCGTTCCCAAGTCTTCACTGTTCGGAGTGACGGTCACCGTTGCACTGCGCTGTCCCTTGACGGTGGTCACGGTGGCAGGGCCATCCTTCACTGTGACGGTTGCCAGAGTGTCCAGAGGAACGAGACCCTTGGCCGTGGGAACGGTGAGAGCAGCAAGCTCTGCTTCTGTGGTCGGGGGATCATTCGAGGCGATGTAAATATCGAGAGTAGTTCCCTCGATGACTACTGTGCCGATAGTGGTGGGGCGCATGGCCTGGGCAACGTATCCGGCGAGCGCGACCTCGGAGAAGCCAGCAGCTGCAGCGTCATCACGGTTGACCGTGACAGCGATGTAGGGGCGGGCCTCAGTGAGGTTTGAGGTGACCTGCTTGACGGCAGGAAGAGCACGCATGGCCTTATCGACGGCGGCAGATGCCTTGTCGAGAGCTGCCTGGTTAGGTGCAGTGATATCGATGGCGATGTCACTTGAAGCACCGAAGCCACTCTGGGCACCCACGGTGATGGTGTCCTTGTCAGCTACCTTCTCGACGGCTGCGCGAGCAGCGTCCTGGATCTTTTGCTGGTCACCGCCATCCTTGGTAGTGACAGAGAAGGTGATGGCGGTGTCGCCGCCACCGACGAAGGCGTCACGCAGTGCGTTACCGGAAGAACCGATGGAGACCTGGACGATCTCCACGCCAGGAGTGTCCAGCAGGGCACCTTCAATGTCAGTGGCCATGACGTCCTGGGCTTCCAGGCTGGTGCCGGGCTTGATGGCTTCCGTCACGGTGAAGGTGTTCTGACCAGATGAGCCCAAGAAGTTGGTCTTCATCAGAGGCAGAATTGCGCCGGTTCCCACGAGGACCAGAACAGCCAAAATAATCGTGGTGACCGAGTGCTTGAGGGTCCAGTTGATGACGGGGAGGTAGCCCTTCTGAAGGAAGCCGGGCTTCTCTTCTCCAGCGAGTTCTGCAGCCTTTGCCTTTTCAGCACGCTTACCGGTTTCAGAAGGTGCGCGAAGGAACCAATACGCCAGCACAGGAACGATGGTGAGCGACACCAGCAATGATGCAACTAGGGCGATGGTCACGGTCAGTGCGAAGGGGCGGAACAACTCTCCGGTGATATCGCCGACGAATGCCAAGGGCAAGAACACGGCAACAGTGGTGGCTGTTGAAGCGGTAATGGCGCCGGCAACTTCGCGAACCGCATCGACGATGACCTTCGCGCGGTCAACACCAGGCACCAGTCGACGCTTGATGTTCTCGATAACCACGATGGAGTCATCGACCACACGACCAATCGCGATGGTCAGAGCACCTAGGGTCAGGATGTTCAAGGTGTAGTTCGCTGCTTGCAGACCAATGAAGGTAATGAGCACCGAGGTGGGGATGGAGATAGCGGTCACCAGGGTGGATCTGATCGACACGAGGAAGATCAGGATGATGATGACGGCAAAGAGCAGACCCAGCAGACCTTCGGTGGTCAGCGATTCAATTGACTTCTCAATATAGGGAGCCTGGTCAAAGACAGTAGTGAAGACGGCGTTGTTGCCCAGGCTGGTTTCCAAGGTGGGAAGAACCTTGTTGACTGCCTTCGACACATCAACCGTGTTTGCCGCGGGGAGCTTGGTCACCGCAATGGTGAGGGCAGGCTTTCCGTTCACGCGAGAAAGCGTGGTGGTGGGTGCGTCTGTGAGAGCAACTGTCGAGACAGATCCGATGGTGACCACACCAGGACCGTTAGCGCCGGTAATGGGAAGTGCTGCAATGGCGTCAACCGAGTTGATGCGTTCACCGATCTGAACAGAGAGCGTCTGATCGTTCTCGGTGATTTCACCAGCAGGAATCAGGAGGCCGTTGGCATCCAAGGTGTCCTTGATGGACGCGGTGGTCAGGCCCTGGGCACGAAGTTCTGCCTGGTTGGGCTCGATGGTGACACGCTTTTCGGGAGCACCCAGCAAGATCGCGTCGCGGACGCCTTCGACGTCCTTAATTTCGGCCAGAGTCGACGAGCGAAGAATGTCAGCAAGTTCAAGGGTGTTGAGATCGCTGGAGACCGCAATCTGCATGACGGGGAAGTCGCTGAAAGATCCGGAAATGACCTGAGGGTCAACATCAGAGGGGAGTTGAGACTTGATGCGGTTGATGGCCTGATTGATCTTCTGCTCAGAGATGATCAGGTCGGTGCCATAGGTAAAGGACACCGAGATAAGGCTCAAGTTGGTGCTCGAGGTCGCGGTGGTGTTTTCGATACCCGGAACACCCTGAATAGCGGTCTCGATAGGGCCAGAGACGTCCTGGTTAACTACTTCTGGCGCAGCGCCGGGGTAGACAGTGAGCACAGCCAGCTGAGGGAACTGCACACTGGGTGCCAATTCCTGCTTGAGGTTCGTCAGTGCAAGCCCTCCGAAGATGGCTACAACGATGGTCACCAGCGCAATGAGGGCGCGGTTTTTCATACTGGCTTTAGCTAAGAAATACACATTCCACAGTCTGGCAGTTCTTTATAACGAATAAATGTGAGTTCTCTACCGGGTGAATCGGCGTAAAGTAGCTCTTCGTGAGTCCTGACAACACTGATACTGGTTCAATCCCCGAATCCAAGTCGCCTAAGCGCTGGATTATTGGTGATCCACTCCCCACAGCGATGCTGGAAGGCGAGCTTCTCAAGAAGCGCATCGCTCTTCCCATCTTTGCCAGCGACCCTCTTTCTTCCGTGGCCTACGCCCCGCAAGAACTCCTGATGATTCTGCTCATCGGTGGCCTCGCCTTCTTGAGCTTTGCTCCCTGGATCGCTGCCTGCGTCATCTTGCTGATGATTGTGGTGATTGCCAGCTACCGCCAGCTGATCAAGGCCTACCCCTCCGGCGGTGGTGACTACGAAGTAGCTCACAAGAACTTGGGTGAAAAGTCTGGTGTGGTTGTCGCCTCGGCACTACTCGTGGACTACGTCATGACCGTGGCGGTGTCCGTTGCCTCAGGTGTCGACAACATCATCTCGGCGATCCCCGAGCTCGCACCAGAACGCGTGCTCCTGGCCGTGGTCTTCGTGATCATCTTGGCCGCTATCAACCTGCGCGGTGTGCGTGAGTCGGGTAAGGCCTTCGCGATTCCCACTTACTTCTTCGTTGCCAGCGTTTTCATCATGATCGTGGTGGGTATTACCCGCACCTTGATGGGTGATGCTCCTATTGCTGAGTCTGCTCAGTACATGGTTGAAGGTGAAAGTGTTGCCCAGGCTGCACTAATTCTCCTGCTGCTGCGTTCCTTCGCCAGCGGTTGTGCTGCACTGACTGGTGTGGAAGCTATCGCCAATGGTGTTCCCGCTTTCCGCGTTCCCAAGATCAAGAACGCACAAATCACTCTCGTCGTCATGGGCGCCATCGCTATTACCCTCTTCGCCGGCCTGATCACCATGGCGTTTATCTCTAACGTGCACTACGCCGAGGACGCTTGCCACCTCATTGGCTATGCCAATTGTGAGACGGTTCCACAACGCTCGCTGATTGCGCAGATTGCTGCCGCCACCTTCGGTAATAACACCATTTTCTTCTACGCCATCCAGGCGGGTACTGCACTGGTGCTGTTGCTGGCTGCAAACACCGCCTTCAACGGCTTCCCCCTTCTGGGTTCCGTATTGGCCAAGGACGGTTACGCGCCCAAGGCTCTCGAAACCCGCGGTGACCGCCTCATCTACTCCAACGGTGTGATTGCTCTCGGTTTGGCCGCCATCGTGATCCTGGCAACTTTCCAGGCAGATCTAACCCAACTTATTCAGCTCTACATCATCGGCGTCTTCGTCTCCTTCACACTTGGCCAAACCGGCATGGTGGTGCACTGGACGAAATTGCTCAAGACAAATCCTGACAACCGCGGAAGCATTATCCGTTCACGTCTGATCAACATCACCGGTGCTACTTTCACCGCAACCGTTCTCATCATCGTGACAATTACTAAGTTCACTCATGGTGCATGGATTGTCTTCTTGGCAATGCCCATTCTGTACACCCTCATGATTGGTGTGAACCGCTACTACCGCGACGTCGAAGCCGAAGTAGCGGTGGATGCAGAGACCACCTTCGGCGCTAAGGGTGACCACGCCATCGTGCTGGTCGGCAAGATGCAAAAGCCCATTCTCAAGGCCATCGACTACGCCATTGCAGCCCGTCACGATTCCATCGAAGCCGTGCACGTGTCCATCAATGAGCTCTCCACAGCCAAGCTCGAGTTGGACTGGATCCGCCAGAACATTCACCTGCCGCTTCGTATCATCAGCTCGCCATACCGCGACCTGAGCTGGCCACTGATTCAGCACATTCGTGAACACCGTGCTGCACATGGTTCTGAGATTGTCACTGTCTACCTTCCCCAATACATCGTGGGGCACTGGTGGGAGCATGCCCTCCACAACCACAAGGCTCGTCGTCTCAAGATGAAGCTGATGATGGAGCACGGTGTTGCCATTGCTCTGGTTCCCTGGCTGCTGGACTCCACAGACATCATCTACGGTCGTCGTTCACGTCCTGTTCCGGGACAGTCCCGTCGTGGTGAACCTGTGCGCCCCATCGCGCGCAAGCCCGTCACTCCTGCCAAGCGCAGTAAAGACGACGAATAACAGAAGATTCTTTTCGTGAAAAAAGACGTCCTTTCGGTTGCGATCGGTGGTGCCATTGGCACCGCCTTGCGCATCCTTCTGGACATCATGCTCAGCTTGATCTTCTTCAGCATGTCTTTGGTGAGCATCATCGTGATCAACGCGATTGGGTCTTTCTTGCTGGGCTTCTTGGTTGCCGGCATCTGGACCAGGCCTAAGACTCCGCAGTGGATGAAGCTAGCTGTTGGGCCTGGTGTGCTCGGTGGATTCACCACGTTCTCTGGGGTCATGCTGCAGGCACTGCTGGTTCAAAACCCGTGGGCAACCGCTGGCTATCTTGCACTCTCTATTGGAACCAGCTTGTTTGCTGCCCTGCTGGGCATCTGGGTGGGAACACCCTTTGCGAAGAAAACAGCAAAGCGCACCACCCGAAAGGTGGCGAAGTAGATGAACTTCCTTTCGCTCATCTTGGCCATCATTGCCGGCGGTGTGGGGGCGGGACTGCGTTATTCCGCCACGGTCTTTGCTCCGGCAAAGAAGGATGGTTTTCCTTTCGCGATCTTTGTGGTCAACGCGGTGGGTTCGCTTCTGGTTGGTTTGTTCACAGCACTGCTGGCAAATGCGCTGGTTACTCCAGAAGTTGCCTTTGTTCTCGTTGCTGGTTTCTGTGGTGGTCTCACCACCATGAGCACCTTCGCCGTTGACTCAATTGAACGACTTCGTGCTGGCCACTGGATGGTGGCTGGGCTCAATATTGTCGGAAGCACGGCAGTAGGTCTGTTGGCTGTGGGCGCTGGTTACCTTCTTGGTGGCGGTCCGCTCAGCTAAAGAGCTCCAAGCCGGTGTTAGACTAACGCTTAGATTTTTCCTAATGGTCATCCGGTGAATTTTTCCCGGTTAGCAAGGTAAGGGGTTACGCATGGGGCGTGGCCGTCAAAAAGCGAAGCACACTAAAGTTGCGCGCGAGCTGAAGTACTTCAGCCCAAACACAGACCTCTCTGCGCTTGAAAAAGAGATCGGTCACGTTTCTGAAGGTGACGAATTCGTCGACAAGTGGGCTGACCTCTACCCCGACGACGAAGATGAAGAAAGCGAAGCTGCAGCTTCCGCCTAACTACTTCTTCACTGCGCGCTTGTTCAGTCTGCGCACTGCGCTCTGAATAGCGACGCCCAGCAGCAACAGCCCGAAGAGCTGAGCTGAGAGTTGATCCGGCAAGATAAACGCCAGAGCAACTCCGCCAAAGGATGCTGCCACGGCAGCAATGCCGACGACGACTCCATCTTTGAGCACAACGAGCCCTGCCCTCAGGTTGGGAATTGTTCCTGCAATTGCTGTGGGAACCATGGCAAGCAGTGACGTTCCCTTCGCCAAGAGTGGTGCGAGACCAAACACACTCATGAACACGGGTACGGCAATCACGCCACCACCAATGCCGAGCATGCCGGAGGCAACTCCCATCAGCAGTCCCAGACCAATGAGGCCTGCACCAGTAAAGAAGGTCAGTTCAAAACTTCCGCGCGTTACATCTGTGACGAAGAGGAGTCGGAATGCCTCAATCACCATCATGGTGATAAAGGTCCAGTGCACAACTGCCACCGGTAAAACGCGGAGCAACTTCGAACCCAGCGGTGCTCCGACAATCGCACCGATAGCCACAAACACGGCGACCAGGACATCTACCTGGTGATTGCTGGCATAGGTCATCGCACCCACGAGTGAAGTGGGAACGATAGCGAGCAGTGACGTGGCAGATGCCCGCTTCTGATCAAACTTTGCCCACATCATGAGCAATGGCACCATGATGATGCCGCCACCGACACCAAAGAAGCCAGAGAGAAACCCTCCGACGACGCCGGTGACAAGTAATGGAATCAGCAAGGCAGCAGTGAGCTAGTTTGCGTAGCTGCCAACCAGGCGAACCGCGCCACCGTTGACACCCTTGGCGCCTTGCTCAAAACCGGTGAAGTCACGCTCAGAGGTGGAGACCATGCCCACCACCCACGAAGGAATACCCAGACCAGAAAGCTTGCTCACGACTGCAGAGGCAGAACCTGCACTGACCACGGCAAACATACCGATGCCGAGGTTCCAGGTTCCTTCGGTGCTTTCGAGAGTTTCACCCGAGAGGGAGGTCAGCACACGGAAGACGTTGCTGGGTGACCAGGTGGAGCGATCGACTTCAACCCACGAACCCACGGGAAGAACGCGTGCCAGGTTGGCAGCGATGCCACCACCGGTGACGTGGCTGAGCGCGTGCACGCTGCCTGCAAGAGCGGGATCAGCGAGAACCTCGACGAGTGGGCCGGTGTAGAGGCGTGTGGGCTCGAGGAGAACCTCACCAACCACACCACCAAGGTCAGCAGAGTTGTCGGAGTAACCAAGCTTGTTCTCGGCCAAGATGTGGCGAACAAGTGAATAACCGTTGGAGTGCAGTCCAGAAGATTCCATGGCAATGACGACGTCACCGTTGACTACGCGCTCTGCACCGAGAGCATCAGCGGCTTCAACAACACCGACGGCTGCACCAGCGACGTCGTAGTCATCGACACCCAACAGGCCTGGGTGCTCAGCGGTTTCGCCACCAACGAGAGCGGTGCCGGTTGCCGAGCAGGCATCTGCGATGCCCTTCACGATTGCGGCAATGCGGTCTGGATATACCTTGCCGCAAGCGATGTAGTCCGTCATGAAGAGGGGACGTGCACCACACACGATGATGTCGTCTACGACCATGCCGACTAGGTCTTGGCCAATGGTGTCGTGCTTGTCGAGTGCCTGCGCAATAGCCACCTTGGTGCCCACACCATCGGTGCTGGTTGCCAACAGGGGACGATCAAAAGATTTGAGGAAGGAGACGTCGAAAAGTCCCGCGAAACCGCCTACGCCACCAAGTACTTCGGGACCGTGCGTGGCCTTCACCGACGCCTTCATGAGTTCGACCGCGAGGTCACCGGCAGCGGTGTCAACACCCGCACGTGCGTAGGAAGAATTCTGGCTCACAGAGTCAAGTCTATCCTCAGGAAAGATGTGCCAGACTTGACTAGGAACTCGATAGAGCTCCTTTACGCCCCTCGACTTTCAGGAGCTCCCACCGCACATGTGTGGCATCGTCGGAATCGTCTCTACTGAGCCGGTCAATCAGCAAATCTACGACGCACTGTTGCTTCTGCAGCACCGCGGACAAGACTCCACCGGTATCGCAACGGCAGATGGTTCACACCTGCACATGCACAAGACCAAGGGTCAGGTGCGCGAAGGATTCCGCACCCGTGACATGCGTGCCCTGCTTGGAAACGTGGGCCTGGGTCACGTTCGTTATGCCACCGCAGGCGCCGCATCAAACGAAGAAGAAGCACAGCCTTTCTACGTCAATGCCCCCTACGGCATCATCTTGGTTCACAACGGTAACCTCACCAACACCCGTGAACTCACCAACGACCTGTTCCGCATAGACCGTCGTCACGTCAACACCTCAAGCGACACTGAACTTCTGCTCAACGTTCTGGCCACCGAACTTCAGGGAACTGTTTCTGGAACTGAGCTAGGTCCCGAGCACGTCTTTACCGCCTTAGAGAACCTGCACAAGCGCGTTGAAGGTTCCTACGCCACCATCGCCATCATTGCTGGCCACGGCCTCCTCGCATTCCGTGATCCCTTCGGAATTCGCCCACTGATTCTGGGCAAGCGTCCTGCCGAAAACGGCAAGTTTGACTACGTGGTCGCCTCCGAATCTCTCGTTCTTGAGTCCGGCGGCTACGAAATCGTGCGCGATGTCGAACCAGGTGAAGCAATCTTCATTACCAAGGATGGCGAACTCTTCTCACGCCAGTGCGCAGAGAACCCTATCCTTCGTCCTTGCTCGTTCGAGTATGTCTACCTCGCTCGTCCCGACTCCGTGATGAACGGCATCTCGGTTTATGAGACTCGTCTGCGCATGGGTGACCGCCTGGCTGCCACAGTTGCGCAGTATGCGCCACTGGGCGACATCGACGTAGTCATGCCCATTCCTGACTCGTCACGTCCCTCTGCCATGCAGGTGGCTCGCAAGCTGGGCGTGGAATACCGCGAAGGTTTCTTCAAGAACCGTTACGTCGGTCGCACCTTCATCATGCCTGGGCAGGCTCAGCGCAAGCGTTCCGTCCGCCAGAAGCTCAACGCCATGTCTGCCGAGTTCAAGGGTAAGAACGTGCTCATCGTGGATGACTCGATTGTGCGAGGCACTACCTCTCGCGAGATCGTCGAAATGGCTCGCGCTGCTGGAGCGAACAAGGTGACCTTCACGTCGGCTGCTCCCCCCGTGCGCTTCCCCCATGTGTACGGCATCAACATGCCGTCGCGACAGGAGCTCATCGCACACGGTCGCAAGATTCCTGAGATTGCTCAGGAGCTTGGTGCAGACCACCTGATCTATCAGGAAGTCGCTGACATGGAAGCCGCCATCATGGAAGGCTCCAACCTGACCGGCCTTGATGTGAGCTGCTTCACCGGCGAATACGTCACCGGCACCATCACTCCCGAGTACTTGGACTGGGTCGAGCGCAACCAGCTCAGCTAGTTGGTAAAGAACTAGTCCTTCGTGACAGAAATCTTCTCTGCCGTCGCACTCGTGACGTGGCGAGAAAAGTAGCGGTCAACGATCAATGCGAAGATCAGACCGAGAGTTCCACCAATGGTTCCGGTGAACAACAGCAGGAAGCCAAAGATCTGCGTCAGGGTGAACTGACTGTCATTGGGCAGGGCGAAGGTGAGAATCAACGCAACAAGGATTCCCACGATAATTCCGAGGACCATGAAGGTGAGGAATTTGGGGGAACGACGAACAGTGACCTGTTCGGTGGTGATGGTCTCTTTTTCGCTCATGTCACCATTGTGCCAGTGGTAGCTGAGTACTGAGATCGCTACGCACACCAGATGCACTGATCTTGCCCGCGTCATAAGCCCCAGCCCAGCTGAGTGAACCGGTTGCCAGAGCAATCCAGGTGGGTGGATCCATCTCCACCACATTCGGCGGTGTGCCACGAGTATGTTCGGGCCCTTCCACGCACTGGATAGCGCCAAAGGGCGGAACCCGCAGTTCCACGGTGTGACCAGGAGTGGCATCACCCATGAGCTGGAGTAAATATCTCACCGCAGAAGCAACATCAGTGCGCTCTGAAGACCCGGCTAGAACAGCAGCAACTGCGGCATGCCCCTCAGCAGAGTCAACCCGTGGCTTAGCCATGGTTTAGGCCGAGCGAGATACGACGTGCTCTGCGAAGGCAGACAGTGCTTGCTTGACTGGTCCTGCAGGCAGGATGTCCAGCGCAGCGACTGCTTCTGCTGCCCAGCGACGAGCCTCTTCACGAGTGGCCTGGGTCACAGGGTGCGCATAGAGCTCGGCGATAGCAAGTTCGAGATCAGCATCTGCTTCAGCAGATGCCTCATCGGCGTCATCTCGGATGCGTGCCAACAGTGCTGCGGCAGCAGGGTCGGTCGCTGCCTGCTGCTCAAGCAACAGAGTGGGAAGCGTGGGAACGCCTGCGCGCAGGTCAGTTCCTGCCTGCTTGCCTGTTGCACCAGATTCTGGAGAGAGGTCGAGAACGTCGTCAGCGAGTTGGAAGGCAACACCGATCTTGTCACCGAACTCCACCATGGCGTCTTCGTATTCCAGTGGAGCACCGGAGTAGACAATGCCACAGCGTGCTGCTGCAGAAATCAAGGAACCGGTCTTGTCAGCGAGAACCTGGATGTAGTGAGAGACAGGATCTTCATCGGGACGAGGACCGATGGTTTCGTGCAGCTGACCCAAGCACAAACGCTCGAAGGTCTCTGCCTGCAACAGCATGGCCTTCTCACCCAGGCGGGTCATCAAGGTGCTGGCACGTGAGAAGAGCAGGTCACCAGTGAGAATGGCAACGGAGTTGCCCCAGACCTCGTGGGCACTGGGAACACCACGACGAAGCGGAGCCTCGTCCATAACGTCATCGTGATACAGCGAAGCCAAGTGAGTGATCTCAATTGCTTGTGCTGCGGTGATGACATCAGGTGTTGCGCCATTACCCAACAGAGCAGTGAGCAGGGTGAGCATGGGGCGAACTCGCTTGCCACCGGCACCGAACAGGTAGCGACCAGAAACATCGGCCAAAGCATCAGTGAAGTGAAGCTCTTTGCTCAAGCCTTCTTCAATGGTGGCAACGCCCGCATCGATGGTGTCGGCGAGCTGCTTAGTTTCGGGGGAGGCAAACAGGCGTTGGCGCAGCGAAAGACGACCGGAGACTCCGGCTACTCCACTCACGCTTGCGTTCACCCGTTCAGCCTAGTCCTGCTCAGGCGACTGGCTTGATGCCGCGATGAAGGGCAACCACTCCAGCGGTGAGGTTGCGGTAGGCCACGTTCATGAAGCCCGCTTCACGAATCCAGGTGGCCAAGGTTGTCTGGTTAGGCCAATCCTCAATCGAGTCAGCGAGATAGGTGTAAGCCTCGGTGTTCGAAGAGGAATACTTCGCCACCATCGGCATGACCTTGCGCAGGTAGAAGTTGTAGCCGGCACGGATAGGTGCCGCAGGTGGAGTGGAGAATTCACAGATCACGATGCGGCCACCGGGCTTGGTCACGCGGTAGAGCTCAGCAAGAGCTTTCTTCGGCTCGACAACATTCCGAAGACCGAAAGACATGGTCACTGCGTCAAAGCTGTTATCTGCAAATGGAAGCTTGGTGGCGTCTGCTTCAACGAACTCCACCAGAGGATTACTGCCGTGCTTCTGGCGTCCCACTTCGAGCATGCCGGGTGAGAAGTCGGCAGCAACGACGTGTGCTCCAGACTTTGCCAGGGCGACCGAGCTAGTACCGGTGCCGGCAGCCAGGTCAAGAACCCGCTCAGATGCTTGGGGGTTCACCGCACGGGTGGTGGCGATGCGCCACAACAGTGCATTTCCTGCCGAGAGCAGGTTGTTGGTGACGTCATAGCCAGCGGCAACGTCATCAAACATTGCCGAGACGGCTTCGGGCTTCTTAGAAAGGTCAGCTGTAGTCACAAGAGAAGTCTACGGCTGAAGCGTAGGCTGTCTCAGGTGAGTGTGTCAGCAACCCGTGGTCTTCGTGTGGAGTCGGTTCCGTTAACCGTCACTCCAGAGTTGCTTAACCTGCTCAGCGTCGACTCACCACTGCTGTGGTGGCGACGCGGTGATGGCATGGTGGGCATCGGTGTTGTCGAGACTCTGAGCTTCTCCGGCAAGACCCGCATCAAAGATGCGGGAGCTACCTGGCGTGAAGTTGCCGAAGCCGCAACGGTCAGTGACGCTGTCACTGTGGCCGGTTCTGGCCTGATGGCTTTTGGCACCTTTGCGTTCCGCTCCACCTCTGAAATTCCCAGCGTCCTGATCATTCCTCGCTTCGTGGTGGGGCAGCGTGCTGGGGTGACCTGGCTTACCCGAATTGGTTTTGCTGACGAGAGCGCTGAGCCACTGACCACAGAATCTGCTGAACAGATTCTTGCCGAGCACATCACCGCGAGCGCACAGCTGGGCGCTGCGCCCGTTGTTCACCTCTCCCCCGCCTCTCTGTCAGAAGCTGGATTCACCTCAGCAGTGAATAAAGCCATTGAGCGAATTGATGCGGGAGAAGTAGAGAAGGTTGTTCTCGCTCGTGAACTCGAGGGAACACTGGCAGGAACTCAGGATCTTCGTGTGGCCATCACGCGCCTTGCCGAAAGCTATCCCGATTGCTGGACTTTTAGCGTCGATGGCCTGTTTGGTTCCAGCCCCGAAACTCTCATTACAGTTCACGGCCGCAAGGTCACAGCGCGAGTTCTGGCGGGTACTGCCCGTCGTGGCAGTGACACTGCCACTGACCTGAGCAATGCGGCAGAACTGGCATCAAGTCATAAAGACCTCGACGAGCATGGCTTTGCCACTCGCTCGGTCGTCAATGCTCTGACCCCCTATGCCGAGCAGCTCACGGTGAGTGACTCTCCCTTCACCTTGAAGCTTCCAAACCTGTGGCACCTCGCCACCGACATCGCGGGCACCCTGGCTAGCGGCTCCAACTCACTCGACCTGGTCTTCGCGCTACACCCCACCGCTGCTGTGGCAGGAACACCCACTGTTGCAGCCGTGGAAGTGATTGATGACCTCGAGCCCTTTGACCGTGGCCGCTATGCCGGCCCCGTCGGCTGGATTGGTGCAGACGGCGATGGCGAATGGGCCATCGCACTGCGCTGTGCGCAACTGACCGGCTCCACCGTCACTGCCTATGCAGGCTGTGGCATTGTCTCCGACTCAGTTCCGGCAAACGAACTGGTGGAGACGGAAATGAAGTTCCGTCCCATCGTGGATGCGCTGAGCTAAAAAGTCTTTAGCGCTCGAGTTCAACCTCGACGAGTTCAGGCCCATCGCCTGCACCGGTCAGGGCACGTTCGAGATCACTCACGGTGGCTACCTTGGTGTATCCCCAGCCATAGGCAGTGGCGAGGGCTTCGAGGTCGACTTGCTGTGGAGTGAGGAAAACGCGATCCATGTTCTCGGCTGAGGCAGTCTGGCCCACTTCAAGAGCATCAAAGATGGTGCCGCCACCATCGTTGCCCACAATCACTTGAACGCGAGGGCGCTCTTCCTGGGTCCCGAACAACATCGAGCCCGCATCATGCAGTGCTGCGAGATCCCCCACCACAATGCGTGTCAGGGCGTTCTCTGTGGCCAGAGCAATACCGATTCCGGTGCCAATGGTTCCGTCGATGCCGGCTAGACCGCGGTTAGCGTGAACGCTGATCTTCTTACCCCCGACAAACTTGTCAGCAACACGAATCAAGCGCGATGCGGCAAAAACCAGACGGTCGTGTGGCCAGGTTGAGCGCCAGACCGCATCGACAAGAAGCTCACGAGAAATCTTCACGCGTGAGGCAGCCAGTTCCGCCGCCAGGAAGGCCTTCTTATCTTCCATGCTGTCTGAGCGTGACGCGGTCACGTTCGGTGCAGTAGCAAGTGCTGCATCGATTGCTGTTGATTCATAGCGCTCAAACGCTTCTCGGCCAGAAACAATCCAGAGTCCTAGCCAGTCACGATCTGTTTCTCCTGGTTCGACTGTCACGTCATTGACAAAAGAGGAGACATTGAGACCGGGGTTGTAACCCTCAGGTGCTACACCTCGAACCACGACGGTTTGGACGCCGGTGCTGGAGTCACCAATCAGCGCGGGAATCTCTCGACTGAGCGTGGGGTGGCCAAAGACCACAATGCGTTCAATCTGCGAAGTGAGTTCAGGGTTTGCCAGAAGTTCACGATAGGCAGGAACAAGGTTTCGGCCGAAGCGTGCGCCACTGGTGACCTCGGCAATGAGTGGCCAGCCGCCCTCATGAGCTACCTGTTCAGCACGAGGACCCGCATCTGCTCCAGCTATCACAATCGTGTTGGGCCCACGCGTGAGCTCAATGGTGATGCCTGGTTCAATGCGACGTTCAGATTGAATGAGCATTTCCACCGGGCGAACATCAATGGCGCTGGAGAGCGGTTCACGGAATGCCACATTGAGGTGAACAGGACCGGGCGCGTAGTGATCAGTAGCGGTGTAGAAGGCATCGTGAGCAAGCTCTGCACCGCGTCGCTCTGCCGTTGCACCAGGAACAGGTGCGGGTTCGTCCACACTCAAGCGCACAGCAGGGCCGAAGATGTCGTGTTGGTGAGTGGTTTGGTTGCTGCCAATCTCACGCAGCTCTTCAGGTCGATCCGCAGTGAGCACAATCATGGGGACACCTGCATGGTGTGCCTCGAGAACGGCTGGGTGAAGATTCGCCACTGCAGAACCTGAGGTGGTAATGACAACCGCGGGAATGCGGGTTTCCACTGCAAGACCAAGAGCAAGGAACCCGGCAGCTCGCTCATCGATGCGCACGTGAAGTTTCACATCTCCGCGGCGTTCGAGCTCAGCAGCAACGAGAGCTAAAGCCTGTGAGCGTGCACCTGGCGAAAGAACAATGTGCTCAACACCAAGTTCAACAACATGTGTCAAAAACTCCGCAGCGAAAACAGAGGCAGGTGCTGGGTTAGCCACGGGGACCATCACCTGGAGGATCGGTATTCAACCCTCGAAGAAAATCAATGTCGTCATCTGGAGCGACCGAGCCACGCTTGGAACCTGGCCCGTTTTTGCGTCCACGTCCCACAGTGAGCCAGAGTATCGACCCCACAATCGGCAAGATCAGGATCAAGACAATCCACAAACCCTTGGGAACTCCGCGCACACGGAATCGGTCAATGAGAATGGCATCAACAAGACAGAACACCATGAGTGCCACAGCGACGGCAGCAAGAACGATGATCAAGCGAGTCATAGTGCTTCCAGTCTAGGTTGGCTCTCGAGTAGCTCACAGCCCCGCCGGTATAGACTTGGGGTGTGAAGAAATCGACATGGTTCTGGTTCAGCCTGATGCGCTTAGCGGCTTTTGCGCTCCCTCTGGCAATCATGCTGCTATTGGGAATGATTCCGTGGCTTGCCGCCACCCTCTCAGCCATCATCGGCCTCTGTGTTTCCTACATTTTCTTCGCGAAAACACGTAACGCTTTATCTGAATCGCTCTATGAAAAGCGGGCAGCCAAAAACGTCAACCATGACAAGGACGCCGACGCCGAGGACGCTGAAGTTGAAGCTGTCCTAGCCAAAGAAAGTAAAGGCAAGGCCTAAGCCATAAAGCAATCCAGTCAGACTGGAGAGCTTCAGAGCCAGGATGTATTCCTGTGGAGTCTTTGCGGTCAGCGTGATCAAGCAGGCTGGAAGCGCTGCGAGTAACGCAAAGAGCGTCAGGAATGCTGCCGCATAGAACAGGCCGAGATAGATGACGATTCCAAACGGAATCAACATTAAGAAGCAGAACAGCACAGCGGAGGGTGTGCGACCCATCCGCACTGCAAGAGTTTTCTTGCCAGCAAGCTTGTCTGTTTCGATGTCACGGATGTTGTTCACCACGAGTACAGCGCACGAGATCAAGCCAATCCCAACACCGCCGATGAGACTTTCTTGGCTGAGGTTTCCAGTTTGAACATACGTTGTCCCAACCGTGGCAACCAGTCCAAAGAAGATGAAGACCATGACTTCGCCGAGTCCGGCATAACCGTAGGGACGACGGCCGCCGGTGTAGAACCACGCAGCCACAATGGCAACAGCGCCAATAGCGAGCATCCACCATGCATTTGTCAGAATGACAATGAGGACCCCTGCCACGGCGGAGAGGGCGAAGAACGCCAATGCCACGGCAAGAACTTTTTTGGGATCAGCTGCACCAGAGCCAGTCAGGCGGGCAGGTCCCACACGGTAGTTATCAGTGCCACGAATGCCATCAGAGTAATCGTTGGAGTAGTTGACACCGATCTGCAGTGCGAGAGCAACAACCAAACACAACAGGGCAACAGGTGCATTGAACTGATCGGTAATTGCTGCTGCACCAGAACCAATCGCAACCGGTGCAAAGGCGAGAGGCAGAGTGCGAATGCGTGCGCCAGAAATCCAGTCAGCCGCCGTTGCCTTACGAGGCTTGTGCGAGGTTGAACCGTGGTGCTTCTTACTGGTCTTACTCATATGTCCGAGCCTACTTCTGTGACGCTGCGTATGAAGACAGTGTGAGCAGGTCTGGCTTGCCCGAACTCAGTCGAGGAATCTCCTCGATAAAGCAGACGACCTTGGGTGCGGCAACGCGACCTAGCTCCGCAACAATCTCGTCATAGATCTGTGCAGAGAGCTCTGCGTCTTCCTCAGCTCCAGGCACAACAACAGCTGGTCGAACACCCCATTCCGAATCTGGAATATGTATGACGAGAGCCTGTGAGCAGCCAGAAATTCCCCGAACTACAGCCTCTACCGCGTCGAGGTCAATCTTCAGTCCACCAGAGGTAATCACTCGGTCGAGACGACCAAGCACTGTAAGCACGCCGTTTTCTAGGGTCCCTGCATCTCCTGTGTGATACCAGATCTCTCCATTCCTATTTTGGAATGTATCTGCTGTGCGCTGTTCATCACCGACGTATTCACTAGCGAGCTGAGGGGCTGAGATAAGAATTTCATCTGAGCCTTCTGCTATCTCCACGTTCACTCCCGTGAGTGGAACCCCGTCATAGACACAACCACCAGAAGTCTCACTTGAGCCATACGTCGTGACAATCTTCACACCGAGTGCCTGTGCCCGTTCACGCAGATCAGGTTCCAGTGCTTGACCACCGATGAGGACAGCGTCCAGTGTGCGCAACGACTCGAGTGCCTCAGTGTTGTCTTCTGCTTCCTCGAGGACTCGTGCCAACTGAACGGGAACAAGTGCGGTGTATCGACGAGCACCTGTCATCTCGCTGACGGACTGCAGAAAGGTTCTTGCATCGAAAGGACCCGAGGGCATGAACACCGGTTCGGTTCCGGACTCAATGGAGCGCACAAGGACTGACATCCCTGCGATGTAGGTGAGGGGCAAAGCCAATAACCACTGCCCTGGCCCACCTAAACGTTCGTGTGCAGATTCTGCACTAGCTCGAAGTGCCGCAGCACTCAGCGCAACCGTCTTCGGTTTACCCGAAGTGCCAGATGTCTGAATAAGCAAAGCAGTTCCGTCAGGAGCTTCGGTCAGCGGTGTCTCTCCTGCTGCCACCATCCGTGAGGCTCGTGCGTCCCGAACCAGCACAGCAGGTCCGTTGTTGTTCAGTGCTTCCGAGAGTGCGGCAAAGACCTGCTGCGGCGCAGCCGCATCACAGAGCACCACAGCTGTCATGTGAGGCCTAGTAGTGCCAGGGGTAGGGTGACCAGTCAGGTTCGCGCTTCTGCAAGAAGGAGTCGCGACCTTCGACTGCCTCGTCTGTGCCATAGGCAAGACGGGTAGCTTCACCAGCGAAGACCTGCTGGCCCAAGATGCCATCGTCGACAGCGTTGAAGGCAAACTTCAGCATGCGAATAGCGGTGGGCGACTTGGTCATAATGGTTCGTGCCATTGCGAGAGCTTCTGTCTCGAGATTTTCGTGCGCCACAACGCGGTTGATGGCACCCATTTCATAGGCACGGTCTGCACTGTATTCCTCAGCGAGGAAGAACACCTCACGAGCAAACTTCTGACCCACCTGCTTGGCAAAGTAAGCGCTGCCGTAACCGGCATCAAACGAGCCCACGTCAGCATCGGTCTGCTTGAAGTGTGCGTGTTCACGGCTGGCAATAGAGAGATCGCAGACCACGTGGAGCGAGTGTCCACCACCTGCCGCCCAACCTGGGATGACAGCAATAACAACCTTGGGCATCGTGCGAATGAGGCGCTGCACTTCAAGAATGTGCAGACGACCAGTTCCCGTGGAACCGTCAGCGTATTCATAGCCTGCCTTGCCGCGGATGCGCTGATCTCCACCAGAGCAGAATGCCCAGCCGCCATCCTTGGGGCTAGGACCATTACCGGTGATGAGCACAACGCCCACCTTGCTGTTCTGACGGGCATCGTCGAGTGCGCGGTAGAGCTCATCAACCGTCTGGGGGCGGAAAGCATTGCGCACCTCGGGACGGTTGAAGGCAATGCGAGCAACCTGTCCGCGCACGTCGAGGTGGTAGGTGATGTCCGTGAAGCCTTCTGAGCCAGGTGCAACAACCCACTGCGTGGGGTCAAAGATGTCCGAAACGGGAGATGCCATGCCTCCAGCCTACGAGAACCACAGCAACGGTGGGAGACTAAGGACGTGCACCCACCTCTATCTGAGCTTCTCGCCACCGCCCACGTGGTCTCACTTCCCCTTGCGGTGAAGTTCCGGGGCATCTGGTCCAGAGAGATCATGCTGTTCCAAGGACTTGAGGGCTGGACCGAATTCAGTCCGTTCGTGGAATACAACGATGACGAGGCCGTGCACTGGCTTCGTGCTGCGATTGAGTTTGGCTGGCAGCCTCTGCCGAAGCTGCATCGCGACGAAATCAAGGTCAACGCCACCGTTCCTGCTGTTGCCCCAGATCAGGTAGCCGAAGTTCTTTCCCACTTTGATGGCTGTCGCACCGCCAAGGTGAAGGTGGGCGAACCCGGTCAGCTTCTCAGCGAGGACGTCGAGCGTGTGCGCGAAGTGCGCAGGATCCTGGGCCCTGAGGGCCGCATTCGCGTGGATGCCAACGCCGCCTGGAATGTAGACGAGGCAGAGCATGCCTTCCATGCCCTGGCTGAGTTCGATCTCGAATACGTCGAGCAGCCCTGCGCTTCACTCGAAGAACTCGCAGAGCTGCGTGAACGCACTCACTACATGGACGTGCTGATCGCTGCCGATGAGAGTATTCGTAAAGCAGAAGATCCTCGAGCAGTTGCACAAGCCGTTGCGGCAGATGTGTTGGTGCTCAAAGCACAGCCCTTGGGTGGCATCTCGAAAATTGTGGAGCTTTCTGAAGAAGTAACCCTGCCCATCGTGCTCTCCAGTGCCCTGGAATCTTCCGTGGGCATTGCCATGGGTCTCTATGCCGCAGCTGCGGTGAAAGTGCTCGACTACGACTGCGGCTTAGGAACAGCATCCCTGTTAGCCGGTGACGTCACTGAGGCACCTATGGTGGCCCAGGGGGGCTCTATTGCCGTGCAGCGTCCTGCGGTCAGTGAAGACTTGCTCGAGCGCTTCGCAGCCAGCTCTGACACCACTGCGTGGTGGCTGGAGCGGCTGGAGCGCTGCTACAACCTGCTCTAAGGCTTAGAGGCCTGAGTAAGCGTGCAGGCCCTTGAAGAAGATGTTCACCACTGTGAAGTTGAACATCACCGCGGCAAAGCCCACCATGGCTAGCCATGCAGAACGGCTACCACGCCATCCACGGGTGGAGCGGGCGTGGATGTAACCGGCATAGATGGTCCAGATAATGAAGGTCCAGACTTCCTTGGTGTCCCAACCCCAGTAACGACCCCAGGCCTTTTCTGCCCAGATGGCGCCGGCGATGAGGGTGAAGGTCCAGAGCACGAAACCGATGATGATCAGACGGTAAGCAAAGTTCTCCAGCTGCACAGAGTCAGGAAGTCTCGTCAGGAAAGCCAAACGTGTCTTCTCGCCCGCAGCAACAGCACTCTCTCGCTTGCCTTGAAGAAGCTGCATCAAGGAGAGTGCGAAGCCCAGGGCGAAGAAGCCCGTGGCAAGAGTTGCCACGAAGACGTGGATAACGAGCCAGTAGGACTGAAGCGCAGGTGGGAGTGGAGCGATCTCGACGTAATAGCGAGTGGCTGCAAGACCCAGCAGTAGCAGAACCAGACCTGTAACAAAGGAACCCAGGAACTTTATGTCCCATTTCAGGTTCACAAGAAGGAAGACGCCCACAATTACGAGGGTTCCCGTCATGGCGAACTCATACATGTTTGCCCAGGGAACTCGGGAAGCGGCAAGACCGCGCATCACTGTGGCAGCAAGTTGCAACAAGAAACCAATGACGGTCAGTGCCATCGCAACGCGAGCAAGCTTGCGTCGTTCGGGCACAACGGCGACCTTCTTTGCCTCGCCAACGGCTGCTGAATCGTCACTGGCACCTTTAGCAAGGTCAAGAGTGAACAGCACAAACGCGATGGCGTAGATTGCCATGGCCGAATAGAGGGCAAGAACGGAGTACTGCGAGAGGGTGTCAGTCACGGGTCAATCCTAAGGCTCGTTCGAGCTTGTCTTTCAGGGCAGCAACGGCGCCCTCAAGCGTTGGGTCATCACCACGGGCAAGACCAGCGCATTCCGCTGTAACCGAACCGTCTGAGTTTTCAGTGACCGAAACCCACATACGGCGGCGAGGGATAAAGAGCGAGATCAAGAGACCACCCAATGCCGCGAGGGAGAAGAAGAGAACCCACCCTTGCGTGGGATCACGGTGAATTTCGAGTGAGACGAAACGCTTCACACCGTCAAAGGTCACCGTACCCAAACCATTGGGAAGTTCGACGGTGTCACCGATTTTGAACTCGAGCGACTTCTGAGGCGCTTTGCGTCCTGCGAGTTTGGTCATGTCCTCGGTATCGAGGGCATAGACCGAACGAGGAATTCCTTCATCGACACCAAGATCCCCGGAATACACATCCAAAGTGAGGCGAGGGTCAATCAAGTCTGGATACATCGAGAAAAAGGCGCCGCTGTGGCCTGCGCTCACGGTGGGATAGAAGAAACCAATCAAACCAACTTGTTCAGCCAAGCCGTCAGGAAGTTTGATCACACCCAGAGAGGTGAGGTTCATATCCTGAGGCAGAAAGTTCACGGAGTCCGTAAAGACGACATTGCCTTCAGGGTCACGAACCGTCACCGTGGGGGCATAGCCATGGCCAAGGAGATAGACATCGGTGCCGGCAATGCGCAAAGGCTCGTTGACCTTGATGGTCTGCTTCTGAGGTTCTTCACCCTTAATTTGCGTGGTCACCTCAGCGGTGAAATCCACAGGCTGACCAATCGCGTTGGAGTTTTGCTCTTCATACACAGCAGTGAACTTGTCCAACTGAATTGTGTAAGGAGGAAGCGAGGCTGAGTTGAAGAAGCGTCCTGGGTTGAACGAGTCAAAGGCAATCAGTGAGTTAGTGAAGGCTTGGCCCTCATAAAAAGCGCGCTGACCGGCAAAGCCAAAGCCACCACCAAAGCCCACGGCAATGAGAACACCGACCAGGGCAAAGTGGAAGATGAGGTTTCCGGTCTCGCGCATGTATCCGCGCTCTGCAGAGACCGTAATTGCAGCTTCGGTCTTGAGCTTGCCCTTGCCTCCGGCAGCACGGTCATAGCGAGCGACGCGGTAACGGTCTGACTTGAGAACCTTGCGTGCTGCTTCGAGTACTTCTTCTGCGCTCTTGCCCGAGATAGTGAGCTTGGCATACGCAGGCAGGCGAACCAGGTTCGCAGGAGTAACAGGAGGCTGAGCACGCAATGCTTCGATGTGGTGCTTAGTGCGGGGAAGCACGCACCCAATCAGGGAAACAAACAGCAACAGATAGATGGCCGAGAACCACGCCGAGGAATACACATCGAACATCTGGAACTGATCCAGTATCGGTGCGGTGTCCTTGTGGTCGACGAAGTATTGGCTCACACCGTTGGGGTCTGAGCTGCGCTGTGGAACAAGAGAGCCAGGAACAGCAGCGATAGCCAGCAGCAACAGAAGGAGTAGCGCGGTGCGCATGCTGGTGAGCTGACGCCAGAACCAGCGCAGCCAGCCCACAACACCAAGGTTGGGGTTCATAATCTTGGCGTCGACGTCAACAGGTTTCGAATCAATGTGATCAGAGGGTCGGGACAAAGTTATTGATCACCGCCTGTAGTTGATAGATCCATGCAGTCCACAATCCCGTCACCATGAGCACACCCATGACGATCAGCAGAACTCCACCGAAGATGTTGATGGCTCGAATATGACGCTTGAGGAAAGCGACTGAGCCTGTTGCCCAGCCTAAGCCCAGAGCAAGAAGGACGAAGGGGATACCCAAACCGAGGCAGTAAGCAAAGCCGAGCAGCGCACCGCGCCAGGGCGAGGCAGCATCAATACTCAGCGACAAGATGGCGGTCAGCGTGGGACCCATGCATGGGGTCCAACCCAAACCAAAAACAATGCCCAGCAAGGGAGCGCCGGCGAGGCCCCTGGCTGGGGAAATCTTGAGCTTGGCGGTGCGTTGAAAGAAACCGAACTGTCCAATAAAGATAAAGCCCATGGCAATCACAACGAAGCCCAAGATGACCGTGATGAGTTCTTGCCATTGGATCAACCAGGCACCGATGGCTCCAAAGGCGGCGCCATAGAGAACAAAGACAAGAGAGAAACCGGCAATAAACAGCGAGACGCCGGCAACCATGCGACGAATGTTCCTGCGACGACCCTGCTTATCTGTTGCTGGTTGAGTCACTCCACTGACATAGGCAAGGTAGCCGGGAACAAGCGGGAGAACACAGGGTGAGGCAAAGGAGATGAGTCCGGCTAGCAACGCCAACGGGATGGCGACAAGAAGCTGCCCGCTGTAAACCAGCTCACCCACGTTCATTTACTGAGCGCTCGATTCCGCGGAGATGTCATTGATCAACGTAGAAAGAATGGACGGGTCTGTGAGTTGACCCAAGATGCGGGCCGCGACTCTGCCTTGGGCATCCAAGACCAACGTGGTGGGAACAGCATTGGGGGGAACCTGAGCAGCAAAGGCAAGCTGCGCCTGACCGTCTTGGTCAATGATGCTCTGGTAGGTGATGCCAAAACGTTTGTTGAAGCTGTCGATGGTGGCAGCCTGATCACGCACGTTCACCCCGAGGAAGTTCACACCCTGTGGTGACATCTCGTTGTAGACCTGCTCCAGATCTGGTGCCTCAGCACGGCAAGGAGCACAGCCCGCGTACCAGAAATTGACCACAAGAACATTGCCCAGATAGTCAGCAGAAGAAACTTTTTCGCCAGTCTCTGTCGTTCCCGAGAACGTAATCACGTCACCACGGTTGTCGAGCGTGATCTCGGTGATGGAGCCATCACCAGCGATGTAGTTCTTGTTGGAACCTTCTCGGTATTGCTCAGCTAGAGGATCACTAGAACATCCAGACAGGCCCAGTGCAAGGACGGCAGCACCAGCAACAAGAAGCGTGGTTAGTTTCTTCCTCATACTGCGCCCACATCCAATGCGGTGGCAGTTAGTTCAGCAGCTGGCTCAACATAGCCCACCTCAACAAAGCCGAGCTCGGGCTTCATCGGGTCAATCAGTTCCAAGGTGGTAATGCTGGAAAGGGTGCAGCGGCGAGCGCGCGGATCATGGAATAAGTTCTTGCCGTTGACGTCACGGTGAACCATCCAGATGGGGAGTTGGTGGCTGACGATGACAACGTCACCACCGGGTACCGAGGTGGCGGCATCAATCATTGCTTCGCGCATACGAGAGGCAATGGATTGGTAAGGCTCACCCCAGCTGGGACGGAAGGGGTTCACCAGGTATTTCCAGTTACCAGAATCCTTGAGTGCGGAGTCGGCACCGCGCATGCGCTTTCCCTCAAATGCATTGGTGGGTTCAATAACCCGTTCATCAATATCGATAGGCAACGCAAGCGCCTGAGAAACCGGTGCTGCGGATTCTTGTGTGCGCTGGAGGGGGGAAGCAATCAGGCGTGAATAAGCGCGGCCACGACCGGCTAAATCTGCTGCAGCAAGAGCTGCCATCTGGTGGCCAGCCTCGGAGAGACCGTATTCAGGCAAGCGGCCATACAGCACCCTGTTCGGGTTGAAAACCTCGCCGTGACGGACGAGGTGAAGCTGAGTGGCGACCATGATTCTAAGTCTACGGTTGCCGTTCCGGTGAATTCGCCGAGAGTGGGCAAGTAAACTCTTACCTTGTGACTGAACGCATCGTAATTGAGAACCTGGCAACCATTCCCGAGGGCAACGTAACCGTGGCCGGATGGGTAGATAAGGTCCGTGACCAGAAGAAGGTGCAGTTCGTTGTGCTCCGTGACGAGAGTGGCGCAGCTCAGCTGGTTCACCCTCGTGCTGAAGAGTCTGACCCTATTGCGGACATCATCTCGGGTCTTGCTACCGGAACCTTCATTCGCGTCACTGGTGAACTCAAGCTCGACGAGCGCGTGAAGCTTGGCGGTCTTGAAATCAAGATTGCGGATATCGAGGTAGTCACCGCAGCTAACCCTGAGACCCCTATTGCTGCCGACTCAGGCATCGACAAGCGCCTGGACTGGCGCTTCCTCGACCTGCGTGAAGCACGTAACAACCTCATCTTCCGCGCACAGACCACTCTTGAGCACGCTATGCGTACCTACTGGATTGAGCGCGACTTCATCGAGCTGCACACCCCCAAGCTCATGGCAAGCGCCAGCGAATCCAACGCAGAACTCTTCGAGGTTGAATACTTCGAAGGCAAGGCATACCTCGCGCAGTCGCCGCAGTTCTTCAAGCAGATGGCGCAGTCCGCTGGCTTTGGCAAGATCTTCGAGATCGGCCCCGTCTTCCGCGCAGACCCTTCCTTCACTTCTCGTCACGCCACCGAGTTCATCTCGGTTGACGCTGAGATCAGCTGGATCGACAGCCACGAAGACGTCATGAAGATGCAGGAAGAGCTTCTCGTTGCCGCCATTAGCGCGGTCAGGGAAAAGCACGGCGAGGAAATCAAGGAACTGTTCGACGTGGACGTCGTCGTTCCCACCATTCCTTTCCCCAGAATTCCTCTGGCTGAAGCCAAGAAGATTGTTGCTGAGCGTGGCTATGAAGTACCTCGCAAAGATGACGACATGGACCCCGAGGGTGAGCGCCAGATTGCTGCGTATGTTGCAGAAAAGTATGGCCACGAGTTCGTCTTCTTGACCGACTACGCCACCAGCATTCGTCCGTTCTATCACATGCGTAATGCAGACGATCAGACCATCACCAACAGCTACGATCTGATCTGGCGCGGCACTGAGATCACCACCGGTGCTCAGCGTGAACACCGCATCGACATTCTCGAAGCACAGGCACGCGAGAAGGGTCTTGACCCCACCGAGCTCGAGTTCTACCTCGACTTCTTCCGCTACGGGGTTCCACCCCACGGTGGATTCGGTATGGGCCTGTCCCGCGTAATGATGCTCATGCTGCACCAGCCCAACCTGCGAGAGGTCACCTACCTCTTCCGCGGACCCAACCGTCTGACCCCGTAGTCAGCTCAGCTTCAACGACAAACGCCTCCGAATCTCGGAGGCGTTTGTAATTTACGGTCGTGGTTTAGATTGCACCTAGCTGAGTGAGCTTGGCGTGAAGTTCACTATCTGCAGGTTCAACCTGGAATGCGCCATCGGGGAAAGAGATAACGGGGATGTTCTTGCGTCCCGCAATTCCTTCAGCAATAGCTGCGGCCTCGGGCACTGCTTCGAGGTCGACGTAGTCGTAGTCAACACCGAGAGTGTCGAGGAGCTTCTTTGAGCGGCGGCAGTCACCACACCACTCGGCTCCATACATCGTGATTTTGTCCTGTGGATTACTCATACCTTTAGCCTAATCCTCGCTACGATTACGTGTTGGGATAAATTTCCCGCACAGGTTTCGGTTTTCACCGGTTCCACTTTTGAAAGGTTTATAACTATGGGCGACATGTCCTTCCTCACAATGTTCATCTGGGCATTTGTTTTCATTGCTTACCTGATGGTCCTCTTCTCGATCATTGGTGACCTCTTCCGCGACCACAAAATGTCCGGTTGGGCTAAGGCAGCATGGATCTTCTTCCTCATCATCGGTTTCTGGATTACCGCTCTGATCTACCTCATCGTTCGCGGTGGCGGTATGGCAGCACGCCAGCAGGCTGCTATGCAGGAAGCACAGGCACAGGCTGACGCTTACATCAAGCAGGTTGCAGGCGAGTCTTCTCACGCTGATGAGATCGCTAAGGCACAGGCACTCAAGGACTCTGGTGCATTGACCGCTGCAGAGTTCACCGCTTTGAAGAAGAAGATCCTCGCTTCGAAGTAGTCATTGAACAACACGAAGGCCCCGGGTTATCCCGGGGCCTTCGTCGTTAACACTTGAGTTCTTAGAACTCGTAGTCGACTGCAGTGCGCTGCGCCGCATACTTCTTGATTACCTTGGCAGCCTCTTCGTGAGCAGGGTGTGCTGCATAGGCAGCAAGGCCATCGGGGTCATCGAAGGTGGAGTCCAGGACTACGTCGTAGTTGGCGCCCACGAATAAAGCATTAGGGCGAACGGTGAGTGAGCGCAGCGTGGGAACAACTCCGTTGAGTCCTTCAAGTGCCACGCGCATCTCTTCTGCCTGAGCGAGCTTCTCTTCTGGAGCTTCGCTGGCCAACTTCCACATCACGATGTGACGAATACTCATGAGAGCTCCTTTAATGCTGTGGTGAGACGCTCAGGGTCGATGCGCCAGTAGTTGTGAACTTTGCCGTTAATCAACAGCACAGGGATTTGATCCCAATAGGAATCAAAGAGCTCTTTGTCGTCCTCGATACTGAGTTCCTCCACGGCAATGTTCTGCTCGGGAAGAGCCTTCACCACGGTGGCAACGACTGCTTCTGCGTCATCGCAGAGGTGGCAGCCTGGCTTACCAATCAGGGTGAGGGTGATCTCGGACACCCTTCCAGACTAAGACACTGCTTCGTGCCAGAAGACAGCAAAAAGCGCCAGAGCTGATGCTCTGACGCCTTTATGCTGCAAGAAGTAGAGACCTACTTCTTGTTACGACGCTGGTGGCGAGTCTTACGAAGCAACTTACGGTGCTTCTTCTTCGCCATACGCTTGCGGCGCTTCTTGATGACTGAACCCACACGAACCTCACAAAAATTGGGCTAGATCGCGATGATTGCGATCAGTGACTGGCAAATAATGCCTCGTGGAAGTCTAGCGGATTACTTACCGCTGGATTTACGAAGGCGGGAAACTGCATTACGAACAGCATCCTTGGTGGTGTTCTGCAGATCACCGAAGGCCTGGGTCACCTGGAAAACGGTTGTGGCAGCAGCACTACCGACCGAGGTTCCCGCTGCAACTACTGCTTCATCAGCAGCTGCGAAGAGACGCTCTTGGCCTGCTTCATCGGCATCGCCGGGGAAGTTCACGCTGAGGAAAGGGATCGCCCAGTCTTCGAGCTCTTCCAGCGGTGTGGGGTCGAGGTGGTAGAGACGGTGCTGACCATCTTCACGCACACCTACCAGTCCAGCTTCGCGGAGTACTTTCAACTGCTTTGAAACAGTGGGCTGGCTCAGGCCAGTGCGTGCTACGAGTTCAGACACACTCATCTCACCCGAGTCAGCAACCAGATTCTCTAAAAGAATCTGCAGCATCTCGCGTCGGGTGGAATCTGCGACTACGTCAAAAATGTCAGCCATGGAATAAGGTTACCGCCCTATATGCACCGCGTAGCATGGGAATGTCTCAGCACAACTACCAGAGGGGGAAAAGATGGCTACAGAAGGTTCTCAGTCTTTCCCCCCGCAGTTTCGCGAGTGGGTAGAAGGCTTTGCTTCTCGTTCACCCTCGCGCTTTGCTCTGTTAGTTTTTGCAACACTTATTGCCGTCTTCACCTTTCTGCTCTCGCAGCCATTTGCCTCAGCTTCAGGTAAAACCACGAATTTTGCTGACGCACTTTTCTCAGCTGTCTCAACAATTTGCGTCGCTGGGCTGAGCACCGTTGATATGGCGACTTACTGGTCTCCCTTAGGTAATGCAATTGTCTTTACCGGTACTCAGGTGGGTGCGCTCGGCGTGCTGACACTTGCATCTATTTTGGGTGCAATTATTTCGGGTCGACTAGGTCTTCGTGCCCGCCTGATGGCAGCAAGCGACACGAACCCTTTGCGTCTGCACAGTGGCCCTGTTTCTGAGGGCCAGGCCATTCGCCTTGGTGAAGTCGGAGGACTACTTGCAACAGTTGCGTTGAGCCTGGTGATTATCGAGTCCGTGATTGCGGCGCTGATGTTGCCTAGTGTTCTTGCTGCTGGCTACCCACTTGGGGAAAGCATATGGTTTAGCTTCTACTACTCAGCTATGTCTTTCACCAACACAGGGTTTACGCCGAATGTGGGCGGGCTTGAAATGTTTGCGGGGGACTACTGGTTCCTCACACTCATCATGGTTGGAGTATTACTGGGAAGCGTCGGTTTCCCCGTCATCTACGCATTGAGTCGCAATCTCAAGAACCCTCGAAAATGGTCGCTGCACGTCAAGATCACTCTGGTGACCTGGGCCATTTTGTGGGTAGGTGGGGTCATCGCTTATCTCTTGCTCGAACCAGAGAACAGCCTCGTCTTTGCAGGGATGGGGCCAGGTGAATTGACGTACCAGGCGGCATTCCTCTCCACCATGGCACGATCCGGGGGATTTAACCTGGTCGATATTGGTCAGCTGGACTCCTCCACATTGCTCATGACTGACATGCTCATGTTCATCGGTGGTGGATCAGCTTCTACCGCTGGAGGCATCAAAGTCACTACATTTGCGGTGCTAATTTTGGCCGCTTTGTCTGAAGCACGTGGACGAAGTTCAATTGAAGCTTTTGGCAGAACTATCCCCCAAGATGTTCTCCGTCTTGCCGTGAGTGTGGGTCTGTGGGGCGCAACCACCGTTGCTGTTGGTGCGCTCCTTGTTAGTGAATTCACAGACGCCGCATTTGAATACGTACTTTTTGATGTCATTTCTGCTTTTGCCACTGTGGGGATGTCGACTGGTCTGACCGCGACTCTTCCCGACGAAGGTCTGTACGTCATGTCCATTGTGATGTTCATGGGCAGAGTAGGTACCGTAACCTTGGCTGCTGCCCTTGCGGCATCTCAAGTGGGACAATTCTTTAGACGCCCCGAAGAAAGGCCCATCGTTGGTTGATCGCAAAAAGAAAGACAATGCCGTTCTGGTTATTGGGCTGGGACGCTTTGGCGCTGCCACAGCTGGTGAGTTAGACCGTCTCGATAGAGAGGTTCTCGCTGTGGACTCCGACATGGAGTTGGTACAGAAATGGTCAGAACGCGTTACCCACACTGTTCAAGCTGATGTCACCAAAATTGAAGCCTTGCAGCAGATTGGTGCACAGGAATTTTCTGTAGCCGTTGTGGCCGTTGGCTCTTCTATCGAAGCTAGCGTTCTCATCACTGCGAACTTGGTCGATTTGGGTATCCCCGAGATTTGGGCCAAGGCAATCAGCAGATCACACGGTCAGATTCTGGAACGCATTGGTGCTACCCATGTCATATATCCAGAAGCGGAAGCCGGCGAGCGTGTTGCCCACTTGTTGAATGGACAAATGTTGGATTTCGTCGAAGTCGACGAAGACTTCGCCATCGTGCGGATGTTCCCACCCCGAATTCTTCTTGGCAAGACCCTTGCTCAGGCAGGTATTCGAAACGAATACAAGATTACGACTGTGGGCGTGAAGAAGCCTGATGAATCCTTTACCTATGCGACTGCAGAGACTCTGATTGCTGAGGGTGATCAGATTTTGGTCTCAGGTCACCCTGCTGACATTGAGAAGTTCGCCGCACTTCCTAAGTAGTACTACTCGCCGCGAGCCATTTCTTCGGAACGAGCAATGGCTGCCTGCGTTCCCTTGAGCAGGATGCCCTTGATGTCAGCTTCATCGAACACGGCGATAGCGCGCTCTGTGCTTCCCTTGGGGCTGGTGACTTGGCGACGTAGCTCTGAGGGTTCTACACCGGACTGGGCCAGTAGTTCCACTGCTCCGCGGAAGGTGCCCTGCACCATCTTCTCGGCCTGCTCAGCATTGAATCCGTGCTCAAGGGCAACCTTGGTCAGCTGCTCAATGAAGTAGAAGACATAAGCAGGGCCTGAACCAGAGATGGCACCGAGAGCATCGATCTTGTTCTCGGGAAGAATGATCACTTCTCCCACTGTGCTGAACATCGAGGAAATGAGCTCGAGCTGCGCGGGGGTGGAGCGAGTGCCTGCTGCAATGCCAGTGACCCCAAGTCCAATCTTGGATGGAGTGTTAGGCATGGTGCGAATAACGGAGACGTGCTCGGGTAGGTGAGCTTCCATGGTTGCGGTGGTGACACCGGCCGCAACGCTGACCACAATGGCGCCTTCGGCGAGCGCGGGGGAGATCTCATCGAGCAGGTCGGGCACCATGGCAGGCTTCACAGCGACGAGCACGATCTGTGCACCGGCAACTGCCTTGCTGTTGGCCTCAGGGTCATTGGCTGTTGCCCAGGCCTGAACTCGTGGTTCGGTGTCGAACCGGGCAGCGTTCTCGGCGCTGCGGTTCGTCACACGTACCTGCCCGTCCACGCTGACATGGGGAGCTAAGAGGCCGGCCAGGATGGCTCGTGCCATCGAGCCAGCACCCAGCATCGCGATGGTCGGAAGGGTTACCTGTGTTTTGTCTGTCACCTGCTCATTCTAGGATTGGGACACAAGCCAATGAGGGAGATACGTCGATGAGCCATTCAGGTGGAACCAAAGCAATCGTTGCTGCACTGCTGGCAAACCTCGGTATTGCCGCCACCAAGTTCATTGCATGGGCGTTCTCCGGAGCTACCTCTCTGCTAGCCGAGGGTGTCCACTCCCTCGCTGACTCCGGTAATCAGCTTCTGTTGTTACTCGGTGGACGCAAGGCAAAGAAACGTGCTGACGGCAAGCACCCCTTCGGCTATGGCCGTGAGCGCTTCGTCTACGCCTTCGTTGTGTCCATCATCTTGTTCAGCGTGGGTGGCGTCTTCTCTCTCTATGAAGGAATCCACAAGCTGCAACACCCTGAGCCCATTGAGATGTGGTGGCTGCCCATCTTGGTACTTTCCATTTCGATTGTTCTCGAGAGCTTCTCGCTCCGCACCGCCATCAAGGAATCTAACCCGCTACGTGGCAATGCATCCTGGTTCCAGTTCATTCGTCACGCTAAGGCACCCGAGCTTCCTGTCGTCCTGCTCGAGGACACTGCAGCTCTGCTTGGTTTGGTGCTGGCCTTCTTTGGTGTGGGCTTGACGGTCATTACCGGTGACAGTGTCTTCGATGCTCTGGGCACTATTGCAATTGGTGTGCTGTTGATTATTGTGGCCATCATCTTGGGACTCGAGACCAAGGGTCTGCTTGTCGGTGAAGGCGCCAGCGTTGAGGACGTCCAGGCCATCGAGAAGGCCATCATCTCCGGTGGTGAGACCGACGGCATCATTCACATGAAGACCCTCTACCTCGGACCAGATGAGTTCATGGTGGGTGCCAAGCTGGCATTCCCCGCAGAGCTCCGCTTCTCTGAAGTGGCAAAATCTATCGACAGTATTGAGACCCGCGTGCGCGAGGCAGTTCCTGCAGCACGTGTGATTTACATTGAGCCTGATGTTGCACGTCTTGACCGCACCGAATCGGTGGCAACCGATGCCATCGTGATTAAGGGAACCGACTAACCCAGCTTCTCTCGGAAGAATTCGGTCAGGAGCTGACCACATTCTTCGGCCAGCACACCCGAGATCACTTCAACCTGGTGGTTGAGACGGCGGTCTCGTAAGAGGTCAAAGACAGAGCCGGCAGCTCCGGCTTTCTCATCCCAAGCGCCATAAACAACGGTGGGAATGCGTGCTGCCAGGATTGCTCCGGCACACATCACACAAGGTTCGAGAGTGACCACAAGCGTGCAGTCGCTGAGGCGCCAGTTGCCAAGTTTCTCTGCCGCAGCACGAATAGCCATCACCTCGGCATGGCCGAGTGGATTTTCATCTCGCTCTTTGGTGTTGCGTCCGGTGGCAATAACTGTGCCTTCGGCATCAAGAATGACCGCACCCACGGGCACATCATCCGAGTGCGCACAGGCACGTGCTTCCACCAACGCAAGCTCCATTTGGGCCTTGCGTTCGTGGGATGTGGGAACTGCCATACCTCGAGCCTATATCCGCATATTTGACAGGGTTTAGCGCAGTCCGGTTAACTTATCTCTATGACAACTGGCGCTCACACCTTCACTGGTGCTCACGGCATGATGCCCGTGATGAGCTGTGCCTGCCGTCGAATGTGTTGCAGCAACTAACTCCCGCTGCATTACCCCTCATTCGACACTCAACACATCGCCCGTGTTAACCCGGCCTGATGTTTATGGCACCACAAAGGATTCCAATGTCAACACCCACCGAACGCCCTATCCCTAAGGGATTCGCGCTTTATGTCGGCCTCGACGAGGCAACTGCTGCTGAGCGCGGTCTAGACCTGGGCAAGGTTGTGGAAGCTCTCAAGAAGCTCACCAATGAACTCGTTCCTGGCACCGAAACCTATGCCGCGGTTGCACTTGCTCCTGCCAGCTCACGAGGTCGCCAAGTGGACCTGGTTCGCCTCGCTCTGCAAGAGCCTTCCGCCGTGGCGAAATACACCCCAGAAGAAGACTTTGAGCCATCTGATGGTGACGGTGGTGTTGTGGTCGACATCTCGCGCAAGCGCGTGCTGATTGACTACCAAGCGGCGCCGCTGACCTTCAAAGAGTTTGAGCTGCTCCAGTTCCTTGTTGTTCACAAGGGTGAGACGATCAGCCGTGAAGAAATCATCAAGGCACTCTGGCGCGAAGATGATCTCGATATCCCCAACGAGCGCACTATCGACGTTCACGTTCGACGTCTACGTTCCAAGCTCGGCCGCTTCGAAGACATCGTGCGCACGGTGCGTGGTGTGGGTTACCGCTATGACACTCACGCTGACGTAACCGTCATGCATGCTGGCACCCCCAGCCCGGATCTTTTCTAAAGTTCTCAGGAAACTTGTAGGAAAAACACTTCCCCACCGTTACCGTTCCGTTATAAAGTGTCATTACGAGCGTTGCTAGCTGTGGCTAACTCGTGAATGTGATTGCAAAACTCTTGGTGTAATACAAGGGCCGATCGGATGCCTCTTCCGATCGGCCCTTACCTATTGCCTAGGCTGTACTCATGACCTGCTCACTCGTATGGCTGCGCGACGATCTTCGCGTTGCAGATAACCCCGCTCTTGTTGCTGCGGTAGAACGTGGTGAGCCCGTCGTTGTGGTGTTCATCCTGGATGAAGTTTCTCCCGGCATTCGCCCCCTGGGCGGCGCAACAAAGTGGTGGCTCCACCACAGTCTCACCGCACTGCGAGACAAGCTTCACCGTCTCGGTGGCGAGCTGATTCTTCGCCAGGGAGCGGCACCAGACATCATTCGCACCCTCATCCGAGAGACAGGTGCAACTGCTCTCTACTGGAACCGTCGCTATGGCAAGCCCGAGCGCGACATGGACGCCAGCATCAAGGACTACGCCAAAGCCTCCGGACTCGAAGCTCACAGTTTCCAGGCCAACCTGTTGTTTGAGCCTTGGACGGTGCGCACCGGAAGTGGCACTCCCTATACCGTGTTCACTCCGTTCTGGAAGTCCTGCATCAACCGCCCGACTCCACCCAGGCTTCCTGCGCCCACGCCCGAGTCCATCACTTCTCCGGCAACACTTCCTGACAGTGATGACCTCGATAACTGGAACCTGCTTCCCACCAACCCCAACTGGGCACTTGCGTTCCCCGTTCGCTGGACCGTGGGAGAAAACGGTGCACATGCTGCACTGGAGCGCTTCTTTGCCAGCCGCATAGATCGTTATGCCAAGGGCAGAGACTTCCCTGCTGAGTATTCGACCAGTGAGCTCTCTCCCCACCTGCGGTGGGGCGAGATCAGTCCTTTCCAGATCTGGCATGCCACCGATGATTTCCGTCGTGATCACGGCAACTCTGCAGAGTTCTCCACGAACGCCGCGAAGTTCTTAGCTGAACTGGGATGGCGTGAGTTCAGCTATCACCTGCTTTATCACTGGCCAGATCTGGCCACGGTGAATTTCGATGCGCGCTTCAACCACTTCCCCTGGGGCGAACCAGATCCAGAGATTCTCGAAGCCTGGCAACAGGGTCGCACCGGCATCCCCATGGTGGACGCCGGTATGCGTGAACTCTGGCAGACCGGTTACATGCACAACCGTGTGCGCATGATTGCGGCATCCTTCCTGATCAAGAACTTGCTCATTGACTGGCGCGTAGGCGAAGCATGGTTCTGGGATACCCTCGTCGATGCTGACCCTGCCAGCAATGCTGCCTCCTGGCAGTGGGTTGCCGGCAGCGGTGCTGACGCGGCTCCCTACTTCCGCGTGTTCAACCCCGTGCTGCAAGCAGACAAGTTCGACCCGAAGCGGGAATACCTTCACCGCTACCTCGGAGAATATGAACACCCCATGCTTAGCGGATACCCCGAACCAATCGTGGATCTCCTCGAGTCACGAAACCGTGCACTCGAGGCGTTCAAGACCTTGGCGGATGATCCCCGGAGCATTGCCCCGCCCACCATCGATCTGTAAACAAAAATGCCCCGCTCGTTCGGCAAGAACAAGCGGGGCATTTCTTTGACTTCTATTGAACGATGGCGATGCCCGTTTTGGCCGAGGCATCGTTGACGCCACCAGCATCAACAACATTGGTGAAGCCAGAGGCCTTCATGATCTCAACTGCCTGGGCTGAACGGTTTCCAGAACGGCAGTAAACAACATATTCACCATCGGTGGGGAGCTGGCCCAAAATAGTGCCGAAGTTGGCATCCTGAACATCAATATTCACCGCACCATCAAGGTGGCCTTCGCTGTATTCACTGGGCGTGCGCACATCAATGACGATGGTGTTGGAATCCACCGTGATGGGCTCACTTGCGGGAGCGCATGCGGACAACGCAAAGGTTGTCGCAAGAACGAGGGCGAACAGCGCTAAAAACTTCTTCATGTCCACAGAATAGCAGATACCCCTGGGGGTATCTTGCTTAGGCCTCTTTGGTGATCTCAACCTTGACGAAAACGCCTGACGCACTGGCGCCTGCATACACACCGCGCAACGGAGAAACGTCCTTGTAATCACGGCCGCGTGCAATGAGAACATGGCGCTCACCGATGTTCAGCATGTTGGTGGGGTCATACCCAAACCAGTCTCCCGTGAACCACTCCACCCAGGCGTGAGATTCACCCACGATGGTTTCACCGATGGCGGCGTCTGGCTTCGACTGCAAATAACCAGAGACATAGCGGGCAGGGATGCCCACAGCACGCAGAGCACCCAAGGTCACGTGAGCAATGTCCTGGCAGACACCCTTCTTGTTCTCCCAGGCATGGGTTGCCGTGGTCTGAACGCCGGTCACGCCCTTGGTGTATTCGATGTTGTCGTAAATCGCGGCGGCGATAGCGAGGGCTGCCTCGCCAGGATTTTTGTGTTGAGCAACAATCCCCTGAGCAAGCTCCGCAAGTCCTTCGGGCGGAGTGGTGAGCCTGGTCTGCTCGGTGAATTCCACAAACTTGGTGCTGCTGGTGCGGGCTTTCTCCAGCTCTTCCCAACTCATATCGGGAACTTCACGCAGCGCAGGACGAACCTCAACAACACTGGTTGCCGTGACAGAAAGCTCCGTGTGGGGAGTGAGCACCTCGAAGGTGCTCACCTGGGTTCCCCAGTAATCGACATAGCCGTGCTGAGCTGCCGTGGGATGAATCTGGAGATTGGCCTGCAGCACAAACTGTTCGTTGTTGCTCACCGGCAACATGCGTGCTTCGTTATAGGACGCAGTCGCAGGAAGCTCATAGGAGAAACCTGTGCGGTGGACTATGCGGAGACGACTCATGAGTTCTCTCCAATCCAGACGGGCACCGCGCTGGTGGGGAAATACTTCAAGCGAATCTGGTCACTGGCAGCACTGGTGACTGCCTGCACTTCTTCCATGTGGGCAGGCAGGTCATCCATGAGCTCAATAATCGGACGGAACGACAGTTCCGCACGAATACCACCGAGTAAACGCTGAGCCTGATCCACAACACCCGCGCGACCCTCACGAGGATCAATCTCACGCAAGCACTCTTCAGCTTTGGTAACCGAGTAGAGAATCGAGCGCGGGAAGAGACGGTCCGTGAGCAAGAACTCTGCCGCGTTACGAGTCGAGGGAACACCGCGGTAGGTGCGAAGGTAAGCCTCATAGGCACCACAGCTGCGGAGAATGGTGGTCCAGGAAGGACCGCTGGCGTCGGTGAGCGACCTCGTCGCGAGCAGACGGGCGGTCATATCTGCACGCTCGAGAGCGCGACCCAGAGTGAAGAACTGCCACGCTTCGTCGTGGCTCGTTGCCGAGTCCACGATGCCGATGGCGAGCGCTGCGCGCTCGCGCACCCACCGGAAGTATTCGTGGGTCTTCTCGGCAGCAACCTTCTTCGGAATACGAGCGTTGGTGCTGTTGAGGCACTCCCACAATTCCGTCGAGACAATCTCGCGAGCACGACGAGCATTCTCACGTGCCGAGGCAATGGCGAACGCAATCGAACCCGGGTGCTGACGATCCACAGCCAAGTCATTGATCACGTCTTCACGGGTGACCAGCTTGCCGGGGGGAAGATCAGTACCCATCACAGAAAGCAATGAACGGCAAGCAGTGTCTTCGTCGATCCAGGGATCTTCGAGCAGCAGCTGCAGGTGAACATCCAAGATACGGGCGGTTCCGTCGGAACGCTCAACATAACGGCCAATCCAGAAGAGAGACTCGGCAATACGGCTCAGCATGAGCTCACCTCTCCGTCAACGGACTGTTGTTGCTGTTCTTGCTGCTGGTGGCGCTTAGTAGCGTCATGATCCTGTGGAAGAACAGATGGCAAGGAAGCACGTGATTCGTGTGAACCGGATGCGGAGCTTTCCACTTCATCCGACTCGAGGGTGGCCTGGTCAGCAACCAAGTCAGAGACACTGACGTGTTCACGCTTGGCACCCTTGCCGGGACGATCTTCAATCGGACCGACAACCCAGGTGTCCTTCGAGCCACCACCCTGGCTGGAGTTCACCACTAGCTCGCCCTCGGGAAGAGCAACGCGAGTGAGGCCGCCGGGGAGAACATAAACGTCTTCGCCGTTATTGACGGCGAAGGGGCGCAGATCTGCGTGACGGGGACGAATACCTTCTTCCACGAGCGTGGGGATGGTGGAGAACTGCACAACCGGCTGGGCAATCCATCCGCGAGGGTCCGCAATCAGACGCTGGCGGAGAGCTTCGAGCTCTTCCTTGGATGCATCGGGTCCCACGACCAGGCCCTTGCCACCAGAACCATCCACGGGCTTCACGACGAGTTCGTCGAGACGGTCGAGCACTTCTTCGAGAGCCTCGGACTCTTCCAAGCGCCAGGTGTCGACATTGGGAAGGATTGGTTCTTCGCCGAGGTAGTACTTGGTCAGCTCGGGGACGTAGGTGTAGACGAGCTTGTCATCTGCCACACCATTGCCCACGGCGTTGGCGATCGTGACGTGACCCAGGCGTGCGGCCAACAGCATGCCAGGAGAACCCAGGATGGAGTCCGGACGGAACTGCAGTGGATCAATGTATTCGTCATCCACGCGGCGATAAATCACGTCTACTCGCTTAGGGCCTGCGGTAGTGCGCATCCACACGCGACCGTTCGAGCAGAACAGGTCGCGTCCTTCCACCAACTCCACACCCATCAGGCGGGCGAGCAGGGTGTGCTCGAAGTAGGCAGAGTTATAAACACCTGGAGTGAGCACCACGATGGTGGGCTCGTCCACACCATCAGGTGCAGATGCCTGCAGTGCTTGCAGAAGTTTGTAGGGGTAGTCACCAACGGGGCGAACGCTCATTTCCACGAACAGCTCGGGAAGAGTCTGTGCCATCACACGGCGATTGGAGATGACGTAGCTCACACCGGAGGGAACGCGCACGTTATCTTCCAGCACACGCCACGTGCCCTCCTGGTCACGAATGAGGTCAATACCGGCAACGTGAATGCGCACGCCATTGGCAGAGCGGATACCGGCTGCTTGGCGGTGGTAGTGGCTAGAGGTGCTGATGAGCTTGGCGGGAATCACGCCATCGCGCACTGCGTTCTGGGGGCCATAAACATCGGCCAAGAACATCTCGAGAACTTTGACTCGCTGCTGCACGCCCGCTTCGACGTTGTTCCAGTCGTCCGTTTCAATAACGCGGGGAACGGCATCGAGCGGGAAGGGTCGTTCTTCACCAGCGAAGTCGAAGGTCACACCCTGAGCAAGATAAGAACTGGCCAGAGCTTCCGTGCGACCACGAAGCTCCTCCTGGGTCATCTGAGCCAGGGCGTTATAGAGGTCTTTATAGGGAGCGCGGGGATTTCCGGGCTTGTCGGTCTTGGGGAACATCTCGTCCCACGCAGCGGCACCCTTACGTACCCGTGGTGTTTCACGGGTGTTGCCATAGCCATCAAAGAGGGTTGCCATATGTACATCCTGCCCATCTTTGGTTACAAGCAGATTACCGCGAGACTTCTGCACCTAGGAAGAGGTTGCTGAATTAACCCTTACATTTCTGCGAGCAATACTTCACGTTCTCCCAGTCACGTTCCCACTTCTTGCGCCATTCAAAAGGTAAACCGCAGCGTTCACAGATCTTGGGTGGGAACCCGTTCTTAGTTTGTGCAACTCGAGGCATGAGCTCACCATAGCTGAGAGCTTCCTGCTGAAGTACTGAAAGTGTTGAAGAGACTCAAACCAGCGATATATCGTTAACACAACACTTTCCCGCTTGGGGTCAGCACGAAGGAGTCATTATGAAGAGTTCGTCCGCAGACTGGTCAATTGCTTCTGCCCTGCAAACTCTTGAAGATTTTGGTGGACAGTTCAAGCGCAACGTAGATATGCGCATGCGCAAGGGTGATGTTCGCTCTGCTGTGTTGCGCTTGTTGAACGAGTCCCCCATGCACGGCTACCAAATCATCCACGAGATTGAATCTCGCAGCGGTGGTGCCTGGAAGCCCAGCCCCGGCTCTGTCTATCCCACGCTTCAGCTGTTGGTCGATGAGGGTCTCCTGGAAAGCAAGGAAACCAAGGGACGCAGAACCTATTCCTTGACCCCAACCGGTAAGGAAGTTGCTGCCGCAGAAGCAGAGTCACCTGCTCCCTGGGAAACCGGCTTTGATCGCTCAACCGGTCCTCGTGGAACACTGGCTCTCTCTGGCATGAAGCTTGCCAAGGCTGCTGCTGAGGTGGCTCGGGTGGGAACTCCAGAACAAATGGAGAAGGCCACCAAGCTCATCGACGAGGCTGCGAAAAAACTTTCCTCCATCGTGACCCACAATTAAGGGGTGGGTAACCCCGAGGCAGGTATTGCAAGCGAGCCATTGAGTGCTCGCGCTGCTCGTGCGCGCTATCGACGAATCCTGCGCTTCGCCGCTCTCCACCTTGCTTCCCTGTGGTGGTTTGAGCTGGTGTTGCCTCGGTTTGGTCTGAATTCCATCGCCAACAAGACCCGGACCAAGCGTCTGCAACGCATTGCGAGAAGCTTTCAAAAGCTCGCACTGGACCTCAGTGGACTCCTGATCAAGCTAGGGCAGTTCATGTCCACTCGTCTGGATATCCTCCCCGCGGAAATAACCAAAGAACTTGAAGGACTGCAGGACGAAGTCCCCGCCGTGGACTTCGCGCTTATTCGAGCGATGGCGGAGAGTGAACTAGGCCTCCCGCTCGAACAGGTCTTTGCCTCCGTTGAGTCCACTCCTCTGGCAGCAGCTTCACTGGGCCAAGTCCACCGCGCCGTCTTGTCAGATGGCGAAGCAGCAGAGCTCGGATTTGCCAACGTTGTTCTGAAAATCCAACGGCCCGGCATTGACGGCATTGTCAAGGTGGACCTCAGTGCGCTGCGTCGCGTTGCCGGCTGGCTCAGCCGAATTCGTCTGGTCAATCGCCGAGCCGATGCACCTGCCCTGATGGACGAATTCGCGGCAACCTGCCTTGAAGAGATCGACTACCTCAATGAGGCGGCCAATGCTGAGCGCTTCGCGGAGAACTTCGCCGACAACCCACGTGTTCGTGTCCCTGGTGTTGTGTGGGAGCAATCCACTCGTCGGGTTCTGGTTCAAGAAGATGTCACCAACATCAAGATCACAGACCTTGATGCGCTGCGTGCTGTGGGAATTGATCCTGCGCAGGTTGCTGATGAATTCGCGGCCATCATGTTTGACCAGGTGTTCATCCACGGCTTCTTCCATGCCGATCCCCACCCAGGCAACATCTTCATTCAGCCACTGGAGAAAGAAGACGAGTTCGGTCAAACCTGGCGAATGACCTTCATCGACTTCGGCATGATGGGCGAAGTTCCCTCCAGCCTGGGCAAGGCCCTGCGCACCACCGTGATTGCTGCCGCATCACGAGATGGTGCCGGCATGGTCGATGGCATGCGTGAAATCGGTGTGCTCATGCCGAGTGCAGACACCGTTGAACTGGAGCGTGCTCTGACCAAAGTGTTTGACCGCTTCGGTGGCATCAGCTTTGTCGAGCTTCAAACTATTGATCCGCGCGAGTTCAAGGCATTCGTCAATGAGTTCTCCGACATCGTCAGAGCGCTCCCCTTCCAATTCCCCGAGAACTTCCTCTTGGTCATCAGAGCGATCTCGTTGACCTCTGGTGTGTGTAGCTCGGTGAACCCACAGTTCAACATCTGGAATGCCATCGAGCCTTACTCAGCCAAGCTCATCAAAACAGAGGGTGGCAATGTCATTGAAGCATTCCTCAGAGACGGTCTCACGTCACTCAGTCTTCTTGCTCGCTTGCCCAAACGAGTGGACTCCCTCATCACTCGTGCAGAACTGGGTCAGCTCACCCTGCGTAATCCTGAACTTGAGAAGCGCACCTCGTCACTTGCGAGAGCAGTGCGACGAGTGATCTCAGCTGTGCTCTTTGGAGTGTTCTTCATCAGCGGTCTGCTGATGTTCCCCACCGAGCAAGACCTGGGCACCGTTCTTCTGGTGATCTCGGGGGTTCCTCTGCTGCATGCCCTATTCGCGGACGTGATCGCCCGACGAGGACCACTGCCCTAGCGATTACGTGTTGAGAGTGTTCAACGGTCCAACGGGCAGAGCAACCCAGCCCTCCACTCGAGCAGTACTGACTTGGTCCTCATTCGGTGGCAGAGTTCTCCCCACCGCCGCAGCTCGAGCAGCGAGTGCTGCAATCACGGCGTCAAAAGCATCGCAGGATGAAATCATCAGCTCTTCATACTCACCGAGCTCGAGCCACATTGCTTGAGTTGTAAGGGAATTGAGAAGCGTCGCTCGAAGATCTTCAGAAGTTCGATAGCCCGAGGTGTTGAAGCCCCACAAGCGAAGCGAAGCGCCGGGATACACCTCAGTAACAAGACCTGACCCAGAGCGGTCTATCTCAACACCACTTGCGCTCAAGCGGGTGAGTAATCCAGCACAGCGCATTGCCGTCAGACCCAGTCGATCTGTTGAAACACTCAACGGCCAGCGCCCTGTCACTTCTCGAACGTGACGGTCCGTTTCGCGATAAGCCAGGCTCCTGCGCCACGCCATTCCGCCATCAAAGTTGTGCTGGGAAAGAGTTGCATCTGATTGCTGCGAAACAAAGTTCACGAATTCTTGGGGCCAACCCAGAGCGCAATCAATGCCCAGTTTGTCCACCTGTGAAGCCATCTCCACGATGGGTTCATCAGTAACACCCAATTGCAGGTCAACCACTGTGGCACTAGCTGAAGTCCACTCCACGAGAGCCAGCGCAGTACCTTTGGGTTCTGCTGCGAGATCTACTCCTGCGGTCAACACAGGCTCACACTACCTATAAATGGAACTGCAGACACCCAACAAATACCCTTGAGTTCACCAAGACAAATGGGCCCTAAGGAATTGCCCGCCATTACCCGTATCCGAAGACCTATTACTTCGTTCCAACTTAAAGGCGCGATTAACATGCGATCTTTCGATGTTCGAAAAATCTATAATCGTGGCTTCAAAGAGTTACTTCCGGAATATGCGGGAATAGAAAGGACCCCAAAGCACATCCGCGAGTTTGCTTGACCACCTAACTGAGAGCCGCTCTAATTGTGCTCGTGCGTTATGCGATAACTCATCTATCGCTAATTCTCTGAAATGTTTCGCACGTTCCCTCAGGAAATTCGTGTCGATGGTTTTTGCAGAAAGGTTGAGAATTTCACTTAGAACCTCTGCATTGAAATCATCAGAAGATCTCAATTCATGAGGAGGGCATTCATAAATTTGTTTCGATGCATCTTTGATTTGATCAGAAAGCATCGAAAAATCATTAAAGAAATATGTTGAATTCTGGCCACCCAGCACTGCAACAACCTCACGCGAAGTAAGGGTTTCGAAAACAACTAGAGGTTTATGTGCTTTTAATGCCTCAGCAATCGGAAGTCCGAAACCTTCATAGGCAGAGGGGAAAACAATCACATCTGCTTGCTCAAAAAGGCTGTTGACATGTTCATCAGTCAGCCCTACTGAGCGAATCTTATGAACGTTACCTTGAATGCTGTTATGTCCAGCAAGAGCGACCACATCAAAATCTTCAGATTTAATTGCGTCAACTGCTCTATCTACTTGTTTATGTTTAAACGCGTTACCAACAATAAGAACCGACAATCTATTTGTATCTCTAAAGCCGGTCTTCTTATGGTCTTTAACTTCTGTTGGAGCTTGAAAACCGTAGCTTGAAATGATGCCTTGATGAATTACCTTACCGTTGCGGATTCGGGCATTTGGCTTGAAATCCAAGAAGTCTTTACGAGAGGCATTGCTGATAAAAATGGTGAGGTCTGCCCATTCCACTGCTGAATAAACTGCTTGTTCACGATTAACGGAAGTTCCATTGAGTTCCCAAGTTCGAATAGCAATGATGTCCAAATGAAGGATGGCAAAGCGAGAACAGTATGAAACAAGTCGATCCAATGCACTTTTTGACCAGACCGGAGAAAGTGCAAAGCCGACGTCGAATAACTCATGGATTCCATCTTCAACATAGGAAATTTTGAACCCTAATTTGTTGAGACCATAAAAATGACTCATAGACCGATTGGCCAAGATTGTAAATCGAGGTTTGAGGTCCTTAAAAGTTGCTTTTGAACTCAAAAAATCTAAAAAACTCAAAATATTTTTACTAGTTCCGTTGAGGTGCTCCGAAAGCGCCGAACAATCCAACAGAATCGAGGGTGAATTCAGGGGGTCAATGTAATCAAGGAACTTGTCGACTGGGTCCACTCCGGTCACATGGTATTGCTCGATTAACCTCTGATAGAAAGGAAACCTTCGGTTGAGGATTTGTGAATGACGCTCAGCTAAAGGCTCTCTTCTCTTGCCAAAACTTTTTCCAGACCCATGAAAAACAAAAGCATGATTCGCTATTACAGAAGAAAGACCAACTGAATTAATTCGCATGCAGAAGTCATTTTCTTCGTCATATCCGGGAGAGAAGACTTCATCAAAAAGCCCATGGACTTGGATCACGTCTCGTCGAATAAGCATGCAGAAACCAGGGCTTACTGGCGCCACTGAATATCGGGGCAATAAGCGGTGTTGTTTTTTGAAAAAATCAAACGACTCTTCACGGCTTCTTAGCCGTCGTGGATAATAAGGAACAGTCGAAATTGTCCCCTGATTTGTTCGAGGTGACACACATGCATGTTGATTTGATTGAGCGAGTACGCTCTGCAATTCCTGTAGTGCTCCCCTCGTGAGCTCAGCATCACTATTCAGGAGGAGAACATCATTCGAGCTTTCATCCAACTCAAACACTGCACGATTGCAGGTCTCTCCAAAACCAAGATTTAAGTCGTTTTCGAAGTACTCGATATTCGAGAAAGACAACATGGCTTTTTTGGCAATTGCTTTTATCTGCGGAGTGCTTGGGCCACAATCATTGATGACAATGAGTTTATTTTTCGCTAGATCCCCGTACTGGAGCACTGAATTAATTGCCCGCGAAAAGTATGTGGGATTGCCGTATACAGGAATGACAATCGTGACCCTTGTCAATGACTTTTGACTCCCACCTAAGACCCCTGTGTCGAGTTTATAGCTCTTGGTTACTGAAGAAACTCTTAGACCAAGTAGAGAGGTGATGTAATCGGCTCGGCGAAATTCCACTCAATCCTCTGATGAGCCTAAATTAACCAGTCAGGGTAGAAATACACATTTAATTCTGAATTATTTTGAGCAAAAAGTGACTACTTACCCATCTTGAGTGCGACGCGTGCGGGAAGCATTCTCATGAGCTTCGAGGCAATACGGATGCCCGGCTTCGCCACAATCACAAAAGGCTTGCGCGCATCGATGGCAGCAAGTGCTTCGTTGATGGGGATGGTGACGTCCATAGGTGTGCCCGGAGGAGTAGTTCCTGCAACGGCAAAGAACTCGGTCGCAATAGGACCTGGACACACCGCAGTCACTCGAACATTGGTCGAGAATGTTTCGCCCCAGAGAGACTCGGTGAACGACAGAACATATGCCTTGGTTGCGGAATACAGGGCATGGTTAGCTCGTGCTTGGAAAGCCGCCAACGACGCCATGTTGATAATCACGCCACGATCGCGCTTGAGCATTCCGGGAAGCAGACCACACGTCAGTTCGGTTACTGTCACGACGTTCACGTTAATTTCGTTGACCACTGCGTCAGCATCCTGCTCTGCCACAGAACCGCTGGTGCCGAAGCCGGCATTGTTGACCAGGACATCAACCACAGTTCCTTTGGCAATCAGTTCTTCTGCGAGCGCTCGTCCAGCACCAGCTGCAGAGAGGTCGCGGTCGAGACAGGTCACCGGGATGCCGTAAGCGGTGCGAAGCTCAGTCGCCAGCTCTTCGAGGCGGTCAAGACGTCGCGCAACGAGAATCAGGTTGCTGCCTCGCGCTGCGAATTCGCGGGCATATTGCGCGCCCATTCCAGAACTAGCGCCGGTGATGAGGACGGTCAGACCCTTGTATTCATACATGGCCCAAGGCTAACAGGGGCAACAAAAAAGACCCACCGAAGTGGGTCTTGATTTGTGCGCCCGGAGGGATTCGAACCCCCAACCTTCTGATCCGTAGTCAGATGCTCTATCCGTTGAGCTACGGGCGCAGTGTTGAAAACAACTTTGAAAGCATAGCAGGGCTAGGAGGTGCCTAGAAAATCGAGCTGGAAACGATTCCTAGGCAGGTAGGTTTACCAAAGCGGTGTGATCGTCTTCTTGGAAATCATCAGCTTCAGCGTTGACGGCCAGTGAACCGAAGTTCACCTGACCTCCCACCACACTGAGCCACGCAGTGTCTGCAGCATCGCGACCGGTCGCGATGCGCATCAGAGTTTGACGAGGTGCTTTGCCAGTTGAGTCAAAGACGTGCCAGGAACCATCAATGAAGGCTTCGGTGACTGCATGGAAATCAGCGGGGGTCACACCCGGCGCATAAGTGGAGACCAATCGTGCTGGAACATCTAGAGCACGCAACAACGCAATGTTGAGATGAGCAAAGTCTCGGCAGACGCCGTGACGAGAAATGAGGGTGTGGAGTGCTCCGTCAGAGGAGCGACTAGTTCCAGGTGTATAGCTGAGCTGCTGGTTGACCCAGTCACGAACACTGTTCACCAGTTCACTACCGGCAAGTCCACCAAACTCAGCACGAGCAACATTGCCCAGCTGGTCTGATTCGCAGTAGCGGCTCTGACGTGAATAGAGAATGAGATCTGATTCCTCAACTGGAGGTGGTGGAGTTACTCCGGTGATGGTGGCGTCATAAGAAACTGTGACGCGACCTGAGGTGACTTCTGCGATGTGGAGTCTGCTGCCGTTGGCTTCAACGAGTTCACGGACGGGAACCTCAACTTCGTCCTGGCGCACAACCAAGGTTTCTTCAGCGTTGGCTTTATCTGCAACTGCAATGGAAAGTAGCAGTCGGGCAGGCGCCTTCGCGTGAAGAACGATGTGCGTGGAAGCAGTTCTCTGCATGAATACAGTGTCCGGTCTCAAAGAGTGAATAACAAGAGGACAGGCCCCCACCTGCTCTCACAGAATAGCGGTCAATGTCACCTGCTTACTCACCAGCCGATAACTTAGAAGCATGCGCATCGCCACCTGGAACGTGAACTCGATACGTGCTCGTGTGGAGCGCGTGGTGGACTACATCGTCCGCGAAGAGATTGACGTTCTGTGCATGCAGGAAATCAAGTGCCGGGACAACCAGTTCCCCTATGAACAATTCACTGCTGCAGGTTATGAGGTCGTACTTCACGGATTGAACCAGTGGAACGGTGTGGCCATCGCCTCACGCCTTCCTCTCGAAGATGTGCAAATCACGTTCCCTTCACAGCCTGGCTTTGGTGAACCAGACGCAGACGGCAATGCTCCACTGGAAGCTCGTGCCATAGCTGCCACGGTGGATGGTGTCCGCTTGTGGAGTTTGTATGTGCCCAACGGCCGCGAACTTGACCACCCACACTATGTCTACAAACTGGAATGGCTGCGTGGCCTTGCCCGCGACACCGCGGGCTGGCTTGCTGAGTCACCTGATATGCCTCTCGCGCTGCTGGGCGACTGGAACGTTGTTCCCTATGACCACGATGTCTGGGACATTCGCGAGTTTGCCGGAAGCACCCACGTCTCTCCTCCCGAGCGCGAAGCCTTCTTCGCTTTCGAAGCTGTGGGGCTGAAAGATGTTGTGCGTCCTCTCATTCCTGAGGGCTACACCTACTGGGACTACAAGCAGCTGCGCTTCCCTCGCAATGAGGGAATGCGCATCGACTTCATCATGGGCTCTCCTGCTTTTGCTGAACTCGTCGACAGCGCGGTGATCGCGCGCGACGAGCGCAAGGGTGATGGCCCTAGTGACCACGTTCCCGTCGTGGTTGACTTAGTGCGCGAGGGCGACGAAGACGACCGCCCCATGATTTGGTAGGCAGACATGACAGCTTCCAAGAAGACCAACATCACCAGCATTGTGTTGCTGGTAGTTACCGTGCTCAGTGCACTCGTGCTGTTTGTTCCTTCACTCATGCTTGCCATGGTCAGCGATAGCTGCAGTTCTGGCTGCAACATGGCCGTGTTCACCCTCGGTTACTACATCGCGGTGTTCGGAACGCCTCTCGCGGCGATCACCGGTGTTGTCTTCACCATTATCAAGATGGTGAAGAAGCAAGACGCTGTGAGCTTCGCTCTCATTGGACTGGGTGGAACCTATGGAGCATTCATGCTCGGCTTAGCCATCACCTTCATCACAGCGTCACTCAAGTAGCTGCGCTTCGATCAGTATTCGGGCGTCTGCTCTTCGATAAGTTGAGCGAGATCAAGGTTGATGAACTGACGTAGTCGATCCTTGCGCTCTTCTTCGTAGTTCTCGTCGCCAAACTCGCTCGCTTCTTTGCGATCGAGTGAGCGTTCCATCTCTCGGGAGAGCTCTGCCCAGGCGAGTTCGTGTGCTTCGGTAATGAGTGCGCGCAGCCATTCCTCGTTTTCAAGGTTGTCCTTGAGTGACTGGGCAACTTTCTCGAGTGACCCCAGACGGATGGTGAGGTTCTTCACATCGCCCCGGCGATAGTCGTCTCGATACATCGCTTCACCACGAAGCTTACGAGCGCGCTTCAGATCGGCTGAGACAGTGGCTGCCGTCTCGAGTGATTCCACAGCAAGCATGGTGACCGCTTCTTTGGCTGGCTCGATGAAGAGCCCTGGATCAAAAGCTTCAGGTCCGGTGATGGCTTGAACAAGAATCTTGTTCTTGACCGCCATGATGGCACCCAAGCGGGCCATGGCAAGGCCATCTTCAGCAGAGTTCTCAATACTCTCGAGAATCTCTGGTGTGGGTTCGTCAACGAAGGAGTCCTTGCGCCAGATGCGCCAGCCAGCCATGCGTTACTCCCCGAGTTTTCTTACATACAAGGATACCGAGAGCAAGTTCGGAGAATTCTGAGGGAGAGGGGTTGAGCCCTCTGTTTACTTCCGCCCAGTGAATTTATCCATGGTGTTATAAACACCAAAGATGTTTCCTGCGATGGCGTCGAACCAGCTCTGGGGCAAGATCCCCTTGAGCACCTTAGACAGGTGCACCGTCCAGGGCAGCATGAGCATGGGCTTGCCTGCGGTCATGGCATGCCACACGCGATTCACCACATACTCGGGCTGCATGATGGGAGTCATCAAAGGGCCCTTCACGCCCTCAAACATTCCGGTGGCAATATAGCTGGGGCAGACAGTAGTCACCTTCACGTTGTCGTGACCTTGTTGCTTGAGCTCGAGGCGGACGGAGTCGCTCCAGCCGATCAGTGCCCACTTGCTCGAGGCATAGACACTCATCTTGGGGTTGGAGAGTGTTCCGGCAGCCGAGGCAATGTTCACAATGCGCGAGGGGCGCTTGCCCGAGATCATTCCATTGAGGAACTCATGGGTAATGAACATGGGTGCCAGGGCATTGATCTTCATGATGAATTCGGTGTCACGCTCGTTCTCGTGCTCCCAGAAGTAGGTGCCACGAACAACGCCCGCGTTGTTGATGATGATGTCCACACCACCATGGTTTTCCATGACATTGGCAGCTGCCTTCTCAATGGCAGTGCGCTGTCCGATGTCGACGAGCATGGGAACAATCTCTTGAGTATTGTCGGCGTGAACACGAAGTGCCTTGGTGGTGTCACTCAGGGCTTCTTTATTGATGTCCCACAGAATGATTGTCTCTGCACCCTCGGCAACTGCACGCTCGGCATAGAGGCGGCCCATTCCCATGGCAGCGCCGGTGATCAAGATTCTGGTTCCTGCAACAGTGAAGGTCATAGCAATACTCTACTCACGCAGATTTATTGCGTGACCTTGCGGTTTTGGTGCGTGATGTTGCCAAAACTTGCTGTTTTCACGCAAGATTTCGCTGAAACGTGCGCGCATTCAGCGTTAGCGTAGAGGTATGACAAACGTACTCGACCTCACTGCTGCTGCAGACATTACTGAAACCACTCCTGCATGGGTTGCACTCAAGAATGCGGCCATTGCTCTTCAGGCAATGCAGATCAAGGATGGCTCCATCCCTGAGGCAAGTAACCACGCATCTGCTCGTGAACTCGTAGCTGTCATGGTCGAGTCAATCTCCGAGCTCGCACCCTCATTCCCTCACGATGCTTCCTACCTCGATGCCGTCATTGCTGACCTGGGTCGCTGGGTTGAGGGCGGCTTTGGCGAACCAGACTTCCTCGCGTCCATCCTCGAGTTCGCACCTGCCGCCAACCGTGTGAACGGCGTGCGTCACCTCGTTGTCTTCCCGATGTACACGCAGAACGGAAGCACCAACCGCTTTGTTGAGGCTGTGCTCATCGAAGTAATGTGGCCAGACTTCATCGCTGAACTCGAAGCAGGCGACTACAACAACAAGCTGTTCGTTCCTGTTCGCTTCATTGACTTCACTCCTGGCTACGACACTAACTCAGCAGTGCTCTTCCCCGAGACTGTCGCCATGCGTGAAGTTCCTGCGTTCACCTGGGGCGCTATCTTCCAGGACCGCGAAGCTGCCCGCTTCGCTGTGGTCACCGAAGCTGCTGCTGAGATCACCGGTCTGGAACTTCCTGCTGATGCAGCAGAACTGCTGACCAACCAGAAACTCTCTGAAGAAACCTTCATCATGTGGGACCTGATCCACGACCGCACCCACATGAGCGGCGACCTTCCCTTTGACCCCTTCATGATCAAGCAGCGCATGCCCTTCTTCCTCTATGGCCTGGAAGAGCTGCGTTGTGACCTCACCGCATTCCGTGAGTGCGTCAAAATCGAACGCGGTGGTTCGGCTGACCCCGAGACCCGTCACCACGCACGTCTTGTTCAATACGCTGTGGTCTTCGACCGCATCTTCCGCTTCGCCATGACCGGAACCCGCAAGCGTAACTACGACGCTGTTGCCGGTCAGCTTATGTTTGCGTGGATGCACCAGCACGGAGTGCTGCACTGGACCAACAACAAGCTCTCCATTGACTGGGCTGCATTGCCCGACGTCGTTGTTGAACTCGGTGACGCGATCGACGAGCTCTACTGGCGCTCGATCGACCGTCCCAAGATTGCGCACTGGCTTGCTGCCTACGAACTGGTTGCAGGAACCCTCACTCCTCACCCCGCTTCCACCTGGGCCAAGGGTGCTGACGCTCTTCCTGTTGCTGGTGAACCCGGTGAACTCACCGACCAGCTCTTGGACGACGAGTTCCCCCTGTCGATGTTCTATGAGGCCCTGCAGCGCAAGATGGCTCCTGTTATTGAATCCACTAAGGGAATTCGCGCATAACGCGTAGGCTCGGATTCATGCAACGAGTACATGATGCCGCCTGGCGCGGCTTTGCCTCAGATAACTATGCCGGCGTTCACCCACGAGTTCTTGAGGCACTTGCCGCGGTGAACGGTGGACATCAGGTCGCCTATGGCGAGGATGTCTACACCGAGCACCTGCACCAAGTGATGACTACTCACTTCGGTATGGGTATTGAGGTGTTCCCCGTGTTCAACGGAACCGGTGCGAACGTGCTCAGCTTGCAGTCCATGCTTCCTCGCTGGGGTGGTGTGATCTGTGCTCAAACCGCACACGTGAACAATGATGAGTCAGTTGCCCCTGAAGCTGTCGGTGGCATCAAGCTGCTCACGGTGGAGACTCCTGACGGCAAGCTCACTCCTGCACTCATTGACCAGCAGGCCCACGGCCGTGGTGACGAGCACCGTGCGCAGCCTTTGGCTGTGACGATTACTCAGTCCACTGAGCTCGGCACTGTGTACACCCCCGAAGAAGTGAAGGCGATCGCAGATCACGCTCACTCCCTCGGCATGCTCCTGCACATGGATGGTGCGCGCATCTCCAACGCAGCTGCCTCACTGGGCGTTCCCTTCCGTGCATTCACCCGTGATGCCGGCGTGGACGTGCTCAGCTTTGGTGGCACCAAGAACGGTCTGATGGGTGCTGAGGCCATTGTTGTGCTCAACCCCGACGCCGTTGAAGGTCTGATCTACCTGCGCAAGATGAACATGCAGCTTGCTTCGAAGATGCGTTTCACCTCTGCTCAGCTCATTGCTTTGCTCGAGGGTGACCTCTGGCACCACCTGGCTAACCACGCCAACCACATGGCCCAGCGTCTGCGCAAGGCACTCGAGGGAACACAGGGACTCCACTTCACTCAGCTAACCCAGGCCAACGGAGTCTTTGTGACCCTGCCAGCTGGCGTTGCTGACGAGCTGCGCAAAGAGTTCCGTTTCTATGACTGGAACGCTGCCACCGGTGAAGTGCGCTGGATGTGTGCGTGGGACACCACCGAAGATGACATTGACTACTTCGCTGAGGCAGTGAAGAAGGTTCTGGAAGGCAAGTAATGCCCAGCATCACTCTTGCTGGATCATCTCTGAACGTTGAGATGTCGTTTTGGGAGCGCGTAGGTTCGCTCTCGTCCAACATCTCGGTTCCTTTGACCGCAGTGGTTCACGCAACCGATGACCCCACGTTTATTCGTCACGGTTTGGGTTTGAGAACCGGTGGAACAGGCATGCCTGGTTTTGTGGCAGAAGGACACTTCCGCAAGAACGGTAACCGCATCTTTGCGAACTGGCGCCGCGGAGAACAGGTTGTTGTCATTGACCTGCAGGGTCAGAAGTGGGACAAGCTGGCCATTGGCTGCCCCGATGCCCAGGCTCTTGCCACCCAGATCAACACTGCAGTAGCTGGACTAGCTGGCTAGTAACACCTATCCATGCAGAAAGCCCCGAGAATCCTCTCGGGGCTTTCCTGTTGGGATGTGCAATAGAGGTTTAGTCCTCGAAAGCGTCGTAGCGAACGATCTCAGCAAGCTCGTGACGAACACGAGGTGCCTTCTCGCGCTCAGCAAGAGGCTCGGGGAGCTCATCTGCTGGAGCAAGTTTGCCCACTGCGATAGCAACGAAAGCTTCGAAGCCAGCAGGAAGGTTGAATGCTTCCTTGAGTGCGTTGACGTCGGTTCCTGCAACCTGGTGAACATAGAGTCCATCGGTCTGTGCCTGAACGGAGAAGTGAGCTACAGACTGACCGAGGTCATACAGTGCGTAGTGGTTGGGAGTGCCATCAGCACCTGCGGTCTGAGCAGTTGCGATAACAATCGCAGAAGCGTTAGGCATCCACGCAGTGTTCCAGCCAGCAAGGGTGGGAACAATCTTGTTGAAGGTCTCGTCGCCGCGGAAACCCACGATGAAGCGCCAAGGCTGGCTGTTGTTTGCCGAAGGCGACCAGCGAGCTGCCTCAAATGCAGGGGTGAGGTCTGCAGGAGTCAGGGTTGCGGTGGTGTCGAACGAGCGTGGGCTCCAGCGAGCAGCCAGAACAGGGTTGATAGGAGTGCTGGTGTGAGCGTTACGTGACATGTTCATCCTTGTGTTTGGTGAGGTAAAACTGTGGTGTTCCATACAAGAGCACGGGCATCCGTTAGAGATAACCGGATGCCCGTGGAGTTATTCCCCAATTCTGCAACATTTATTGACCTATTTCAGGTACACAAATGAACTTGGAAATTATCGGTTACCTTTAGCCCTGTTATGTGTCTTACACAACAACTCACAATTCTCCGCTGACGTTGCCCCGCCCTTGCTCCATGCCGAAACATGGTCGGCATCCATTTCTTCGAGCTTCCAGATCTTGGCCTTGTTGGCATCGTGGCCAAGAGCGCAGTGGGAGCAATTAGATCGCTCTGCTGCTTGAGCTTCTTTGGTTTGCACCGCATAGGTCGACTTCTTTGTCGCATCATCAAAGACACGAACCTCGAGCAGTTTCGTCTCAGTTGAACCGCCGAGCACAAATTCCCAGATTCCCTTACGGTTCTTCACATATGAGTCCCCATAGAGCGAGCGCACCTGTTCTGACACCTTCGCTGGGTTATAGGCAGTGGCGTGATACTGCTCATAAAGGCGACCCCACTCCAGGCCACGCATTTCAGATTCAACATCACTGAACACCGACGAGACCCAGTCAATGACGGAAGTGAAGTAGGCCTTCACTTCCGTAATGTCCTTGTCATTACGGTGCTGACTCATATAGCCGCCAATGTTGGCTTTGCCCTTGCTCACCCACTCCAGAGCACGTTCCCAGAAGTCCTGACGAATGGCAGAGCCAGAGACATATGCACTCCACTTCATGATGTTGGAGTTCTGACTGTTACTGAACTCTGCCTTTCCGGCGGTCACAAAAGGTCCTGAATAGACAGCGTTGAGAAGCTCTTGATCGTTGAGAGGAACACCAACCGTGTTAATGGTCTTGAACCATTCTTTGATTTCACTCTCGGTGCCTTCACACTCATAGACAAGAATCTCTGACTTCAGAATGATCTCTTGCTTGTCCTGGGGTAGGCCGGAGAAGTACTGCTCCATGCCACGTTCATCTTTGATCGCAAACTTGCCCGTGATGAAACGACCGAAGCTGGTGATGCGCTGCTGGCCGTCAAGCACCTCGAGGTTGTCCTCGTGGACCTTGTTGAAGTAAATGAGACCCAGAGGGTAACCCTTGAGGAGTGACTCAATAACGGCAACATCTCTCTTCCCATCGGCATAGATGTAGTTGCGCTGATACTCAGGCTGAATAGTCAAACGTCCAGCGAGACCAAAGAGTCCTTTGCCTTCTAGCTCGTTATAGACGAAGCCTTCTGAGAGTTCTTTAACGGTGTAGTGGTTGAGAGCGGTTTTCACTTGGTCACCTGCTTGTGTTTGATGAAGATTCGTTGATAAGCAGATTGAATTACATGGCCTTCAGAGTTGACAAAGTAATTCTTTTTGCCGTCGTTTCCAACAAGATTTGCGTTTTCGTTCGTCTTCCCTCCAGAAGAACCAGTTGGCTTACCGTCCTGTCGCATTTCCCAGTAAGAGTCGTACTTTTTGGTGTCTGGAACTAATTCGTGGCAGCCCCTTTGAGTAGCGCCCAAAATCTCAAACTGGTCTGGGTTGTACTTACTCAAGAAACTGATGGGGACGCCCATGACTCCCGAATAATTACTGGGGATGGCGTCAGTTCGCGGAACTTCTATCGCGTCGTAATTGTCGTACCTTGAGTAGCCATCTGAACCTATGGCGTTGTTGTATTTGATGTTGTCTTGTTCAGTCATTAGTGAAAGTGGTTCGTGACGACGCCCATGGTCGAGCGTCGTGAACCAACATGCATTCCCTAGCCTTGTGTATTCCCCTATGTAACCGAGCTTTTCCGCTTTCAACTTGTCACTGTCGGATACTTCATATCCCTCAGGGACCCGGAACACCAAGTCACTTCCGTTTGCAGTTACTCCTAACCACATCTTGTTGCTCATAATCAGAGGGAAGACTTCTTTGTATGTGATGGCATTCATATTGCCGATAATCACAAAGTCTTTATCTGCCTCTACAAGCCAAACGAGGAACTCCCGGAAGAGCGAGAACGGTGGGTTTGTCACAATGATGTCGGCTTCATCACGCAGCTTCGTAATCTCTTCGCTGCGGAAATCTCCGCCTCCTTCGAGATAGGACCACTCGAGGTCATCCACGTTGATGACATTGTCGCCGGTCTTGTCGTGGGTGAGGGTGAAGATCTTTCCCTTGGTCTGAGTCTTCTCTGGGTCGTAGCCGGGGCTTTCCATTTCAAACAGTGTGGGCTGGTAAGGAATTGCGTCTGGCTTGCTGTCTGGTGCATAGCTCGTGCTGATGAGCTTCTTGAGACCTAGTGCCTCAAAGTTCTGAGCAAAGTACTTGGTGAAGTTACTCCACTCGGGGTCATCGCAGGGCAAGAGAACTGTCTTGTCCCTGAACACATCTGGGTTGTATTCCAGATAGGCGTTCATCTCTTTCTGGATGTCACTGAACTGCGTATAGAACTCATCGTTCTTTGCCTTCTTGGCATTGCCCAGGTTCTCGTTGGCCACCGCATCCCCCTGATGCCGCGATCGGCGTCGCGGCTAGGGGTTAAAAGTAGCGTTAAAACCTCAGGCTTTTAAACTCTGGTTAATGGTGCGTGATGCCGGAACGCTTGAGGCATGGATTCACTTGCGTCAGCGGCAGCACAAATACTGGGATCACGTCTGCGTGAACGCCGTGAGAGCTTGGATTTGAGCCAAGAGGATGTGGCGCACATGTCCGCAATGCACGTGTCGAACTACGGCAAAATTGAGCGCGGGAAAGCCAATCCGAATCTTCACACCTTGCTGAGAATTGCCAGTGTTCTAGAGATTGATCCAGGTGTCTTGATTGCTGGCCTCAGCGGTGACATGGTGACAAAGAGACCACACAAGTTGACAGCTGCTGAGCTCATCAAAGCGCGGCAAGGTTAACGTCCTTCTCAACACCCTGCTTTTCTGAAGTTTCGCTAAATGACCGTGGCTGGGGTTATATTGTTACCAGGACCAAGCCACCCCTTATGGGTGAGGGAGGCCCTAGCCGCCCCCGGGTCAAACCGGGGGCCTTTTTATGCCTGGAGTGAAACGATTGCCTTCGGCTCTCCAAATCGAGCACTAGTGACCCTTGCCAACAGCGCTTCCTCATACAGGTCCCATGAATTCTGTGGAACTATCTGTTGGACTTTCTCTGTACCAGGATGAATCCGTCTGTATGCCGCATAGGCGGCAAAATCAGCCATCTGGATGAAATAACTCGCACGAGAATCTCTGGCGACTGGATCCTCAACCAAATTTTTGAAAGGTCGCGCAATTAGACCTGAACCTGTTTGCGACCCAGCAGTTAGCCGTCTTCTGGACCAACGCGCGAGTTTCCGGATTGACTCATCTTCTCCTTGATCATGGATGAGCTGAACTGTCGAAGCGCCCAAAGCATCACTTGTGCGTTCAAGGCGCTGAAAAAGCCGGATCCAGGTTTCATCAAACAGTTTGCTTCCTGTGAGACCTCCGTTTTTTGTTGCAACAACTGCGAACACGTGTAGGTAAGGATTATCAGCAACAAATTTCACATGACTCCTGAAGATAAGGTGTCGTTCTGCAGGGGAAAGATTCAATTCTTTGAGTGAACCCGTTCCACGAAGCACAAAATTTGCCTTCAGTTCCGCCCTCATTGGAATTCTAAATTTGGCCTTTAGCCTTCTTCTAAATTCAACATATTCATCTAGAACTCCACCCCAGTGAGCGCTATTTATAACGACACAACCCAACGTGTACGTAGTCGAAGATTTCTGTTGACCATAACCGGTATCCCCAGATTCATCGACATATGAAAGTAGGTGGCCCGGATCTAGGTTTCTCATGATGTGAATATAGGTCCAGCTAGTGACATTTCCCCGAGCTTCACACTAGAGAGAAGGTTCTACCTACCCCCCACCATCATTTCTAGGACGAAACCCCCAGCTTTTGCTGGGGGTTTCGTCCTAGTGCTTCTCACACGAGAATGCTCTCGGTTGCGCGCGCTAAGTTACTCGTCTTCCATGAGCTCGGCTTCAATAAAGGGATCTTCATCCCCTGCATCAAAGACGGGGTGAGCCCGGTCGGCAGACACGGTCAAGCTGTCGCCTGAGAGATCCACCAGAACAGTGTCGCCGTCACGGATAGCACCACCCAGGATGGCCGTTGCTAAACGGTCATCAATCTCGTGCTGCATCAGGCGGCGAAGTGGGCGTGCTCCATAAATGGGGTCATAACCACGTTCTGCCAGCCACGTGCGAGCACTGGGTGTGACGGCCAGTTCAAGACGACGCTCACCAAGACGCTTCTGCAAGCGGTCGATGTAGAGCTCCACAATCTGACCGAGATCTTCTTGGCTCAGTGCCGAGAAGACCACGATGTCATCTAGACGGTTGACGAACTCAGGCTTGAATGCCTGACGCACCGTCTCGTTGACAGCACGTTCTTTCTCTTCCCAGCTGAGTTCTGGATCAACCAAGAACTGTGAACCGAGGTTCGAGGTGAGAATCAGGATTACGTTGCGGAAGTCGACGGTGCGACCCTGGCCATCGGTCAGGCGACCGTCGTCCAAGACCTGCAGCAGAACATCAAACACCTCTGGGTGTGCCTTCTCGACTTCGTCGAGGAGGACAACCGAGTAGGGGCGTCGACGAACAGCTTCGGTGAGCTGACCACCAGCTTCATATCCGACATATCCGGGAGGAGCGCCCACCAGACGCGAGACGGAGAACTTCTCCCCGTATTCGCTCATGTCGATACGAATCATGGCCTTCTCGTCGTCGAAGAGATACTCCGCCAACGCCTTGGCGAGCTCCGTCTTTCCCACACCCGTGGGGCCGAGGAACAAGAAGGATCCCGTTGGGCGGTCTGGGTCAGAGATGCCTGCACGTGAGCGACGAACAGACTCCGACACTGCCTGCACAGCCTTTTTCTGGCCAATCAGGCGCTTGCCAATTTCGTTCTCGAGGGTGAGAAGCTTTTCTGTTTCACCCTTGGTCAAGCGGTCAACAGGAATACCTGTCCATGCCGCAATGACCGAGGCGATGTCGTCACTGGTGACCTGCTCATTGACCATGCGCTCAGAATCTGTCTGCTCAGCTGATTCTGCAGCAGCAAGCTGACGCTCGAGCTCAGGAATCTCTGCATAGAGCAAACGGCTTGCCTGCTCCAGCTGACCTTCACGCTGAGCACGCTCAGCCTGAATGCGGGCAGCATCCAGCTTGGTCTTGAGTTCACCAACGCGGTTGAGCGCATTGCGCTCGAGTTCCCAACGCTTCTCGAGGTCGTCAAGACGACCCTGGCGCTCTGCCATGTCTTCACGCAGCTTGGCCAGACGTTCCTTCGAGGCGTCGTCCTTTTCTTTCTTCAGAGCGAGCTCTTCCAACTTGAGGCGATCAACGCTGCGGCGCAGTTCATCAATCTCGACCGGGGCCGAGTCGATCTCCATACGCAAACGGCTGGCAGCTTCGTCGATGAGGTCAATGGCCTTATCAGGAAGCTGACGGCTGGTGATGTAACGGTTGGAGAGTGCTGCGGCAGCAACGAGTGCGTTGTCTGCGATGGCCACCTTATGATGGGCTTCGTAACGTTCCTTGAGTCCACGAAGAATAGCCACAGTGTCTTCGACACTGGGCTCTCCGACGAACACTTGCTGGAAGCGACGCTCGAGCGCGGCATCCTTCTCAATGAACTCGCGGTACTCATCCAGAGTGGTGGCACCGATCAGGCGCAGTTCACCACGAGCAAGCATGGGCTTGAGCATGTTGGCTGCTGCCACGGAGCCTTCGCCTCCACCAGCACCCATCAGGGTGTGGAGTTCGTCGATGAAGGTAATGATCTGACCGTCTGAGTCATTGATTTCTTTGAGAACCGCCTTGAGGCGTTCTTCAAATTCGCCTCGATACTTTGCACCTGCAATGAGGGCTGAGATGTCGAGGGAGACAAGCTGCTTGTTCTTGAGGCTGTCGGCGACGTCACCGGCGACAATGCGCTGGGCGAGTCCTTCCACGACAGCAGTCTTTCCCACGCCTGGTTCACCGATCAGCACGGGGTTGTTCTTGGTACGACGAGTAAGCACTTGGCTGACTCGACGGATCTCCGCATCGCGACCGATGACGGGGTCGAGCTTGCCGCTCTTTGCAATTTCGGTGAGGTTGACACCGTAAAGCTCGAGCGCGCTCTTGTTTTCTTCTTGCGGCTCTTGTTGCATGTTCTTTCTAACTCCTAGTGTGGATTTCACCGCTCAACAAAGTTGAGTGGTGATGGCTCAAGTTTACTCTTTTGCCCAGTAAATCTCTAGGGCTGAAGCTGAAAGAAGCCTGAGAACTAGCCCTTCGTGGAGCAGGTGACGGTGAACTTCGGCGTGCGCTTCACCTCACGCGTTTCCCCCACGAGATCCTTCAAAACAGGCTTGTATCCGAGGTGACTGTTCGCAACAACCCAGAGTTCGCCACCTGGCTTGAGCACACGGCCAGCCTCAGCAAACAATCTCACGCTGGTGTCGGAGTGAACCGCAGCACCCGAGTGGAAGGGAGGGTTGAAGAGAATGAGATCAGCAGAAGCATCTGCCTGCGAAGAGAGTCCGTCGTCCCGCACAACATCAACCCTGCCGCCCAGACCGTTTGCCTCCAGCGTTGCTGTAGCGGACGCGACGGCAACAGAAGACTGGTCGGTTGCAACAACGGTTGCGTTGGGGCGAAGCCTGGCAATAGCAACCGCGAGCAAACCAGAACCACAACCGAAGTCGATGATTTTCTTGGCATCTGCTGAGGTCTGATCGAGAACGGCCAGCAGTTCACGGGTACCAATGTCCAAGTTGATGCCGGCAAAGACACCACCATAGGCACACACAGTGGTGTCAATCACGTCATAGCGCTTGGACTTGGGCCACCCACTAAGTGACTCAAGAGCAACTTCGCTGTTGGGTTCTTTGACGCGCAGTACTCGGCTCTTTTGAACAGCCAGGCTGGCCACAACCATGCCGAAGTACTTCTTGAGGACATCGTTCATGCCGAGAGTCATGTGCTTGAGTCGACCACCGGCAAACACCTGCACGTTCGGTGCTGCATAGGCAGCAACGAGTGCAGCCCACTGATCGAGCTGGTCCAAAGACCTGGGCAAACGCATGGCCACGATGCGCGCATCGCGGACCAGTTCAGCATCAAAGGCGTGATGGGTGAATCCAGTGATGGAGAGTTCTTTGGCGTTGTTTTCCAATGCAAGTTCACCCGAACGTGCATCTTGGTGCACGCGGACAGAGCTAAATCCCAACTCCTTGAGAGCAGCCAACGTGATGGCTCCATAGTTGTCGCCGATCACAACGAGTCCGGCCTGCAGCAAGGTGGGGTCTGCCTTGACCTCGTGTTCGAGCTCAGATAAAAGCAGACGATCTGCTGCGTCACTTGCAAGAAGCTCAGGTGACTCAAGATCAGGCCAACGCCTGAGGGACTCAAAAGGAAAAGTGCTCATCCTTTGAGACTAGGCGGACTTACCTACCTGCTTGTACAACTTAGAAATCACGAACCAGGAACCGTCCACGTGGAGCAGGCTCAAATAGTCCTGCATGACGCCACCGAACATTTCGAGCTGAACTTTTGCGAGAGCAATTTCCGCTGAAATCTGGTCAATCAGAAGGACCTCATCACGACGAGCATTGCCTGAGTCCTGAGGAGAAGTACGAGCTTCCATTTGTTCTCGATAAAAATCGCGAGGGCGAATCACAATCTCGTCGTTTTCGGACGAGTAAAGGTTGCTGTCTTTGTGGAAGACCTTGTCGAACAGGGACATGTCTTGGGTGTGCATGAGCTCGAAGTAGTCATCAAGCAGGGTTTGGATACCAGCGTCAGTCATGCTTCCCAGCCTACGTGCAATGTGAAACTAGGCGCGATCCTCAAGTTCACGTTTCATGAGGAACTGAACGTCACGATCAAGATGATCAATTGTGCCTGATAGCGATTCGAAGCGGACTCCCATTTCCTGGCGCAGAGAATCAATTTTCCCGTCAAGGACACTTATTGAAGCTCGAATAGTTCTATTCAATGAGCTAACTAGAAAACCTGCCATCCCCAGCAAGGTACTGGCAAATATTCCAATTACTGCCCATGTTTGGGACTCGTTCAATATGATCACCTTTCAATCAGCTTCGTATTGAGGCGACTTTGTCACAACCAAGTTTGAGCACTCACATCAAGTAAAAAGATGTGGGAAAACTAGATTTTGAAGAGACTAAGGGGGACTAGTTCACTGGATGTTCAGGTGAACCAAAGTTCCTATAGTTTGAACGGCGCAGCTCGAAACGTAATTCCTCGACCTGGCAGCGAAGCGCAACGAGTTCAGATCTAATTTCTGATTCTGCAGGCTTAGCTACAAAGAGTGACTTTGAGTCAGCGCTGAGTTTCCCCACCGTAAAGGCAACAATCGAAAAAACTACTGCAGCGAAAACTACGATTGCGATCCAGTATGCCGTTTCAGTGTCCATGAACTCAGCTTATTAGTCACGCCCAAAGGGGCGCCAGACCACAACATCGGTGCGGCGGCGAGCACGGGTTCCTGCTCGGAGGCTCTCCACGTCTCCCGCAGTTCCTGCGGCGAAGACGCGTCGGCCAGGTTGGTTCAGAAGTGCGTCTGCCAAGGCAGCTTCGAGCTCACGAACCCGAGCACGCAGTGCGTCGTTTTGGTTCTCTAAATCAAGAACGCGGCGAATGCCTTCAAGGGACAGGCCCTCCGCGCTCAGCCTGGCTACTTCACGAAGCTGAGCGACGTTGCGCATGGAATAGCGGCGAGATTGACCCGCAGTTCGGCCTGGTTGAACCAGGCCGATGCGGTCATACTGTCGCAGAGTTTGCGGGTGCATTCCAGCAAGCTCTGCAGCCATAGAGATAGTAAAGATGGGCTGGTTCTCGTCCATTCTTTATTCCTCTCTTTATGGCCAGTTGTTAGCGCTTAGCTTCTGACAGCAAGTCTGCGCGAGGGTTCTCGGTTGGTGCAACTGCTGAGAACTGCTCGAGTGCTTCACGAGCTGCGTCGTCGAGGTGGGAAGGGACAGCAATCTGGATGACGGCAAGCAAGTCACCGGTTCCCTTTGCTGTCTTGATTCCGCGACCCTTCACGCGCAGAGAACGTCCACTCGGAGTGCCGGGGGCAACCTTAAGCTTCACGGTCTCGCCGTCAGGGGTGGGAACTTCGATAGTGGCACCGAGTGCTGCTTCAACGAAGGTCACGGGAACGTTGACCTTGATGTTCAAACCATCACGATCAAAGACAGGGTGCTTCTTCACCTTCACGGTGAGCACGATGTCTCCCGCTTCGCCACCATCGGGGCTGGGGTAACCCTTGCCACGCAGACGAATCTTCTGAGCGTCTGCAACACCAGCTGGAATCTTCACCTTGACGGTGCGCCCCTCGCTGGTGGTCAGACTCATGGTGTCGCCATGGAACGCTTCGAAGAAGTCAATGGTGACGGAAGAGACAAGGTCTTGTCCCTTTTGAGGTCCGCCGTAGCCACGGAAGCCGCCGGAGGACTGACCAAATCGGCCACCTCCTCCAAACATGCCCCCGAGAATGTCCTCGAACCCGCCACCTTGGAAGTTGAATTGCTGTCCACCACCACGACCGAACCCGCTGAAGGCGTCATCGAAACCACCCTGGGGTCCGCCCGCACTGAAGCGTGCCCCGGAACCCATGGCGCGGATCTGGTCATACTCTGCCCGCTGCTCCTTGTCGGAGAGCACGGAGTAAGCCTCAGAGATTTCCTTGAACTTGGCTTCCGCCTTGGCATTGCCCTGGTTGGAGTCCGGGTGGAATTCGCGAGCAAGCTTGCGATAGACCTTCTTCAGTTCTGCTTCCGAAGCGTCCTTGGAGACGCCGAGGACTTTATAAAAGTCTTTATCGAACCAATCTTGACTGGCCATATGCGCCTCCTTTCTTATGTGTTGTTTCGGAAAATTTAGTCTGCAGGAACAGCGACGACAACCTTAGCCGCGCGAACCTGTGTGAGGCCGAGCATGTAGCCGGTCTCAACAACATCCAGCACTGTCTCTGCAGTTGCACCGGGTGTGGGCTGCTGCAGAATTGCTTCGTGCTGGTTGGGGTCAAAGACATCGCCTGCTGCACCATAGGCAACAAGACCGAGTCGCTCGGTCACACCGCGAAGCTTGCCAGCGATGGCTGCCAGGGCGGAGCCCTCAGTCAGATCGCCGTGCTTCTCGGCGCGATCGATGTCATCAAGAACGGGAAGAAGAATCTTCACCGTGTCACTGATGATGCGTTCGCGTTCGATTTCACGGTTAGCTTCAGTGCGCTTGCGGTAGTTGGCGTATTCAGCGGTGACGCGCTGCAAGTCAGCAAGACGCTCTGCTGCCAGATCACTTTCTGCCTCTTCGAGGAAAGAAAGGTCGGCATCTGTCAGAGAGGTCTCAACATCAGCATCTTCTAAAGAGATGCCTTCAGCGTTGTCGTATCCAGGATCTTCAACAAAACCGGCGTTCTCGCCAGCTGCGTTGGAATCCCCTGCGGAGGAGCCCCCGTTCAGGGGCTCCTCTACTGGGTTCGAATTCTGGTCAGACATTCTTACTTAGCGTCTTTCTCAGACGATCCGTCAGCCTCGTCGTCTTCGACAACTTCAGCATCAACAACGTCATCATCCGAAGCGGCTTCGCCTTCGGCAGCGCTTTCAGCGCCACCCTCAGCCTGGCCAGCTGAATAGATTGCTTCGCCGAGCTTGCCCTGGCTTTCCATGAGCTTGTCATAAGCAGTCTTTACTGCTGCGTCATCCTCACCTGCGAGAGCAGTCTTGAGTTCGTCAACATCGCCCTGTACCTCGTTCTTGACGTCCTCGGGGAGCTTGTCTTCGTTCTCCTTGATGAGCTTCTCGATGGAGTAAGCAAGCTGCTCAGCACCGTTGCGGGTCTCTGCAGACTCGCGACGTGCCTTGTCTTCTGCTGCGTGCTCTTCAGCTTCACGAACCATGCGCTCGATGTCTTCCTTGGGAAGAGAAGAGCCACCGGTGATCGTCATCGACTGCTCCTTACCGGTGCCCTTGTCCTTAGCGGACACGTGCACGATACCGTTGGCGTCGATGTCGAAGGTGACCTCAACCTGAGGAACACCGCGAGGTGCTGGTGCGATACCGCTGAGCTCGAAGTTACCCAGTGACTTGTTGTCACGAGTGAATTCACGCTCTCCCTGGAATACCTGGATAGATACCGAGGGCTGGTTGTCATCAGCAGTGGTGAAGGTCTCCGAACGCTTGGTGGGGATCGCAGTGTTGCGCTCGATGAGCTTGGTCATCATGCCACCCTTGGTCTCGATACCGAGGCTCAATGGGGTGACGTCGATGAGCAGAACATCCTTACGCTCGCCACGAAGAACACCAGCCTGAAGTGCAGCACCAACGGCAACTACTTCATCAGGGTTTACTGTCTTGTTGGGTTCCTTGCCACCGGTGAGCTTCTTGACCAGTTCTGCCACAGCAGGCATACGGGTCGATCCACCAACGAGGACAACGTGAGCAATGTCGCTGACCTTGACGCCGGCTTCCTTGATGACATCCTCGAATGGCTTCTTGGTGCGAGCAATGAGGTCTTCTGTCATCGACTCGAACTGTGCACGGGTGAGGGTCTCATCGAGGTTGGCTGGGCCGTTCTCGGTCAGAGAGAGGTAAGGCAGCTGAATGCTGGTGCTCATGGAGGAGCTGAGCTCCTTCTTTGCCTGCTCTGCAGCTTCCTTCAGACGCTGCAGAGCGATCTTGTCCTTGGACACGTCAACACCGGTGGTCTCCTTGAACTTCTTGATCAAGTGCTCCACGATGCGCTGATCCCAGTCGTCACCACCGAGGCGGTTGTCACCGGAGGTTGCACGAACCTGGATGGTTGAGAAGTCGTCATCCTTGCCCACTTCGAGCAGGGAAACGTCGAACGTTCCACCGCCGAGGTCGAATACGAGGATGAGCTCGTCTTCCTTACCCTTGTCGAGACCGTAAGCCAGAGCAGCTGCGGTGGGCTCGTTGATAATACGCAGAACGTTCAGACCTGCGATCTCACCGGCATCCTTGGTTGCCTGACGCTCAGCGTCGTTGAAGTAAGCAGGAACGGTGATGACGGCGTCGGTGACGGTGTCACCGAGGTAGGTCTCAGCGTCGCGCTTGAGCTTGCCTAGAATACGAGCGGAAACTTCCTGAGGGGTGTACTTCTTGTCGTCAATCGCAACGGTCCAGTCGGTACCGATGTGACGCTTGACCGACGCAATGGTGCGGTCAACGTTGGTCACAGCCTGACGCTTTGCAGGCTCTCCAACGAGTACTTCGCCATCCTTGGTGAAGGCAACTACCGAGGGGGTAGTGCGGAAACCTTCAGCGTTGGCGATAACGGTGGGCTCGCCACCTTCGAGTACGGCAACGACCGAGTTGGTCGTTCCGAGGTCAATGCCTACTGCACGTGACATGTGTTTTTCTCCTTGTTTCTCCCCGGCTTGTGGCCGGAAGTCCAGTGTTTATATGAAGTCTGTTCAAGACTTGAGTCTCGATGTATCAAGTTTGCCACTGGAACAACATGGAGTCAAGCGTTCACAGCAAATCTTGAGCTTTCTCGACTCAACTTTGGATTCACGGGATGTTTATCCCTAGTTCTTCCCTGTAACAGCGCGGGCAAGATACCCTGAACACATGTCAAGCACCGGCGCTGTTGAAGTAAAAGTCCCACGCAAACAAGTCATCTCATGGGCTCTCTGGGACTGGGGAACTTCCGCCTTCAGTGTGCTCATCACGACATTTGTCTTTGCTCGCTACATCGTCTCGAGCTACTTCATCGATCCCAAGATTGTTGCTGCTTACGAAGCTGCCGGTGGAGAGGGGCAAGCCACCGGCACTGCTCTGACCAACTTCCAAGCTGCCGAGGCCAACCTCACCAGTTGGGTTGGTTGGGCCCTGGCTATTGGTGGCGTGGCGGTTGCCGTGATTGCACCCGTCGTCGGTCAGCGCACCGACGCTGGCGGTAAGCGTAAGTTGTGGCTGGGGATCAACACCGGCATCGTGATTGCTGCTACAGCTGCCATGTTCTTTGTTGAAGGAACGCCCCAGTTCTTTGCCCTTGGAATTGTGCTGCTCACCATAGGCAATGTGTTCTACGAAATGGCGAATGTGAATTACAACGCCATGCTGCTTCAGGTCTCCACACCCAAGAACATGGGACGCATCTCAGGCTTTGGGTGGGGCATGGGTTACTTTGGTGGCATCGTTGTGCTCTTGATTGCACTTGTCGGATTCATCCTGGGCGATCCCCCCTACTGGTTTGGTGTGACGACCGACGGCGGAATGAATATCCGTGTGGTGGCCGTCTTTGGCGCCCTCTGGGCTCTGGCGTTCTCTTTGCCCGTCCTACTCAATGTTCCCGAGAACATTGCCACCCACCCAGGTAAAAAGGCTGGCATCATCGAGTCTTACAAAATCTTGTTCCGCAAAATTGCAGACCTGTACAAGAACTCTCGCCCCACCTTCTACTTCCTCCTGGCTAGTGCCGTCTTCCGTGACGGTCTCGCAGCAGTCTTTGCCTTCGGTGGCATCTTGGCTGGAACAGTGTTTGGGCTCAGTTTCACCGAGGTCATTCTCTTCGCCATTGGCGGCAACCTCGTTGCCGGTATTGGTGTGCTGTTCTCGGGCTGGATCGATGACAAGATCGGCTCCAAGCGCGTTATTGTCATCGCGCTTATCGGATTGGTCCTCACCGGTATCGGCCTGTTTATTTTCCACGATGGTGGCGCAACTGCCTTCTGGATAGGCGGCCTCATGCTCACCTTCTTCGTCGGCCCCGCTCAAGCATCTGCTCGAGCTTTTCTTGGACACCTTGCTCCCGAAGGTGAAGAGGGTGAGATCTTTGGTCTCTATGCCACTACTGGTCGAGCCGTGAGCTTCCTCGCACCCACACTCTTTGCGATTTTCGTCAGCGCCTTCGGAGCTACCTACTTCGGCATCCTTGGAATCGTGATTGTCCTGCTGGCAGGTTTGCTGTTGATGATTCCCCTGCGCGCAAAGTTCATTCGCTAAGAACGAGGAAACGGCGCCCACTGGTATTGAGGAATGCCGTAGTCGATTTCTGCGCCCAGTTCTGTCGCCGCGCGCAGAGCGAAGTGTGGGTCGCGCAGAGTCTCTTTACCGATCAACACGGCATCAGCACGTCCTGACTCCACAATTTCATTCGCCTGCTGAGCTGTGGTGATCATGCCCACAGCTGCCACGGGCAGGTGTGCATGTTCTTTCACGTAGTGAGCCATCGGAACTTGGTAGCCAGGTCCCGTTGAAATTTTCGCCTCGGCGATCAGGCCGCCGGTTGAAATGTCTACAGCATCCACACCGAGGTCTTTGACCCAGTCTGTGACAATGCTGGTTTCTTCTTCGTTCCAGCCACCCTCAACCCAGTCGGTTGCCGAGAAGCGAACAAACAACACGGGTTCTTCGCCAATCTCTGCACGCACTGCTCGAACAATGTCGAGCAGCAGACGTGCACGGTTCTTGAGGGGTCCGCCGAAGTCATCGCTGCGCTCGTTTGTCAGAGGTGAAAGGAATTCGTGGATCAGGTAGCCATGGGCTGCGTGAATCTCCAGAACCTTGAACCCTGCTTCCACAGCCCGTCGAGCTGAAGCAGCAAAGTCCGCCACAACTTGACCAATCTGTTCTTCACTCATGGCGTGCGCTTGGGCATAGCCCGTGAACGCGTTTGCTGAAGGTCCCAGCGTCTGCCAACCACCTTCCTCGACAGGCACGGTTCCATCGATTCCGTCATAGCCCCAGCCTGGGTAGGTCGAAGCTTTGCGTCCTGCGTGCGCGAGCTGAATGCCGGGGGCAACACCCTGTGCTGACATGAATGCGGTGATGGGCTTGAAAGCAGCAACCTGTTCGTCGTTCCAGATGCCTAAGTCGTGGAAAGAGATGCGCCCTTCAGGGTTCACTGCAGTTGCTTCCACAATGATGAGTCCTGCTCCACCGAGTGCCATGGCACCATAGTGCGCGGTGTGGAAGGAGGTAGGGATACCGTCTTTGCCCAGGGCGCTATACATACACATCGGTGGCACCCACACCCGGTTACGGATGGTGAGGTTACGAACGGTGAAGGGTGTGAAGAGCGCAGGTTGGGTCATAACTCCACGCTACTCTCTAAGCCAGTTGAAACTTCTTGCCATCCACTTCAACGTCGATGCGAAGGGTTCCACCCATGGCCTCCACATATTTGCGCAACGTATCAACCTGAGACTTCTCTATGTCACCGTGTTCAATTCGAGAGATGCGGTTCTGGCTAACGTGTAACTGTTGTGCAAGTTCAACCTGAGTTATCTGAAGTTCTTTGCGGAGTTCCTTGAGACGGTATGCACGCGCTTCCGCCATCATGCGCTTCTTATGCGCTTCAACCTGAGCAGGGTCAGAGGGGTACTCAGCAAATAGTTGCTCTGGACTCAACATCACTGTGCCTGCTTTCTTTTCTCTACATGTTCCGTATATAGCTGGTCAGCTTTCCGAATGCTGGTTCGGTACCACTTTGACCATGTTCCCGACTTGTCACCTGCGACCAACATGATTGCTTTTCGGTCTGGATCAAAAACAAACAAGATTCTAAGTTCACTCCGGCCAGATGACCCTGGTCGAAGTTCTTTCATGTTCTTATGTGCTGATCCGTTGACAGAATCAACAAGCGGGCGGCCTAGCTGTGGACCTTCGGACTCAAGTAGCTCAATTGCTGCCTGAACCTGTGCCCTTGAGTTGATATCCAGCCTGGAGAACCAGATCTTGATCAACTCAACGTCAACTTCCCACGTCACCATAATACAACCTTCAAGTTATATAACTCAAGAGGTGTATATGTTCACCTCGGAAATGAACTCTGGCAGAACAAACAGATCCCCAACTCGAAGAGTTGGGGATCTGTTGACATCTCGAATTGCACCGAACTGTGCAGAACTTGTTACCCGTGAAGCCAGGTAAAGATCAGCAACATCGTCACGATAAAGCCAGCAAAGAAGTTAATCCCTAAGAACTTCTTCCAGCCGCGGTTGGCTTGCTCACATTCCGCGTCGCTGAGGTTCCTAAATGGCCACACCATCAGGATGTAAGGAACGGCGGTCGCTGCAGCAACCCAGTAGGGCCAGGTGGGTTCTGTAAAGAATGCCCCGGAAAGAATCAGCAATCCGGCGAGCGCGTAGCAAGCAAGAGCAAAGCGAGAAGTGTTCGCAGCGCCAATGACGGTGGCAATAGAGGAAAGTTCTCCCTCCCTGTCTGCCTGAATGTCCTGAACCGCGCCGAAGGCATGTGAGGCCATTCCCCAGAGGAAGAACGCGTTCAGGATCAGCCACAGGTCAGGGGTGAAGGTAGCGCCAGCCAAGATCACACCATAAACGGCAGGGCTCACGAAGTGGGTGCTGCTGGTGAAGGAGTCCAGGAAGGGAATCTCTTTAAAGCGCAGGCCCTTCATCGAGTAAGCCACAACTGCGAACATGCTCACGGCCAGAACGATATTCGCATCCAGGTTACCTACCGCAATGAGATAGATCAGGAACGGGACGTTGGTAATGACCACAGCCCACAGCGTGACCTTGTGGAGACTGCGGTCCAGCACAGCACCCTCAACACCGCCCTTGCGGGGGTTACGCATATCTGACTCGTAGTCGAAGACATCATTGATGCCATACATCGCCAGGTTGTAAGGGATGAGGAAGAAGATGGTGCCCAGAATGAAGGTGAGATCAACCTGGCGTGTGGTCATCAAGTAGGCAGCCGCGAACGGAAATGCGGTGTTGATCCAGGACAGGGGCCTGGAGGAAACGAAGAGTTGCTTCAGTGTGTTCATCTCTTCTTCCATGTTCCCAACAGAATCCACAACACCGGCAAGATGATGACGGCGGCGAGGGTGTAACCAAAGTCTTCCAGAGGTGCGAGCCCAATGTAGCTACCCAGAAGTGTGCTGGGGTCATATGCCACCAGACCCACTCCAATAATGACGTTGTCAAAGATGGCGGTGGTAATCATCATGATGACCAGCGTTATGCCAAACGTCCACCACACAGGGGCAGTGAACTTCACTCCTCGCCTGCTGCTCACCACGATGGCAATCACAGCAAACCACACGGCGAGGCCGAGGAAGACAGAGTTCAGGACAGAGTAGGTCACTTCGTCACAGCCTTGCTCTTACTGACGCCTCGACTGACCGCGACAAACACGTTCATGGTCATGTAACACAGCAGGGTGAGGAAGAACACTTCTTCCACGGGAAGCTCAGGGGCAAGCAGGATCCCCGTCATCCACTGACCCTCACCGCGGAAAAAAACACCGGCATCAATACCGGTGAGATCCCAGATCAGGAAGAACACGATTCCCGTGGTCAACACCAGGGTTGCCCTGCGGGCATCCTGCCAAAAGAACAGCGTGAAACGTCTATCCAACATCACCATGCCGGTGAGAGACACCAGCAGTGCTGCGAGATAGAGAAAGTTCATCTGACTTAAGCGGTCTTGTCGACCGTGGGAAAGAGAGGCTCGGGCAGTGGCTCGGTGGTGGTGTCACCACGAAGGCGCTTGACCAAGATCTCGGCAGAGATCAAACACATGGGCAGACCGATGCCGGGGATGGTGGTGCCGCCGGTGTAGTACAGGTCTTCCACCTTCTTGGAGATGTTGCCCGAGCGGAAAAATGCACTCTGCGAAAGGATGTGGCTGGGGCCGAGGGCTCCACCTTTCCAAGAGTTGAGGTCGTTGGCGAAGTCTGCAGGGCCGACCGTGCGACGAACAGTGATGCGCTTGGCCAAGTCAGGAACTCCAGTCCAGACAGCAATCTGGTCAATGGCGTTGTTAGCGATTGCTTCAACTTGCTTGCTTCCCTTGCCATCAATGCCACCCTGACCGATTGTCACATCGGCAGGAATGGGGACCAAGATGAACAAGTTGGTGTCACCCTTGGGCGCAACAGAAGCATCCGTTGCACTCGGCTTGCACACATAAATGTTGGCTGGAGAGGGAACCGAAGTCTCTTCACCAAAAATCTTCTTGAAGTCTTCGTCCCAATCGTTCGTGAAGAACAAAGTGTGGTGCTCAAGCTCAGGAACTTCTCCCTTGACGCCCAAGTAGACCAGGACAGCACTGGGGCCTGAGACCTTCTTCTCCCAGTAGCTTTCGCCATAGGTCTGTAATGATTCGGGAAGAAGCTCGGTCTCGGTGAAGTGAAGGTCCGCTGCAGAGACCACGATGTCTGCAGCCAGAGTGGTTCCTGTCTTGGACTTGCCCTTGGTGTATTCAACACCGGCTGCTTTCGCTTTGGTCTTGTGCCCAGCAGGGTTCACCACGGTGAGGATCTTGGAGACGTTGGCCTCAGGAATGAGGTTTACTCCCTCTGCAACGGCAATGTCTCGGATGCTTTCAATCACGCGATTGAAGCCACCCTGGGCATAAAGCACACCATCTTCCAGGTCGAGATAGCTCATCAAGTGATACATCGACGGCGTGATGAAGGGGCTAGAACCTAGGAATACGGCGGGGTATCCCAGGATCTGTTGCAGACGGGGATCACTCACGTGGCGTGAGGCGAACTTGTGCAGTGACTCTTGGAGAAGCTTGGCCAGCTTGGGTGTGCGACGCAGAACGTCGGCGCGCATGAGCGGGCCATACTTTTCAAAGCTGGTGTAGAGGAAGCGCTTCTTCGCCATCTCGTACGTGTCTTTGGCGGAGTCCAGGTAACGCTCCATCGCGGGGCGTGAGCCAGGCTCCAACTTTTCAAAGAGCTCGAGGTTGTCTTCACGGTTGTCTAGAACATCAACAGGAGTTGCTGGGTAGACACCATCTTCTTCGAACAGAACGCGGTAACCGGGGTTGAGCTTGGCTAGCTTGAGCTGCTCATCACTTGAGGTGCCCATGAGCTTATAGAAGTGGTCAAAGACTTCAGGCATGAGATACCAAGAAGGGCCAGTGTCGAAACGGAAGCCGTCCTTCTCCCAGCTGCCTGCACGACCGCCCACCTCTTTGTGCTTTTCCAGCAGGGTGACCTGATATCCATCGCGAGCAAGCAGTGCTGCTGAAGCGAGGCCGGCGATACCGCCACCAATAATGACTACGGACTTGGTCATGAGACTCTTCCCATCAATGCTGCAAGTGCGAGGCGGACCTTGACGAGTGTCGGGACGCTCACGCGGGTGTGTTTGAGTTCAGCTGCAGGAGTGCGCGCAATCCTGCGGTTGAGTTCAGCAAAAAGATTTTGAGCCAGCGCCACTGCCTTTCGGCTACTGGCAGGAAGCAAAGGAACAATGACACCCGAGACAGCTAGGTCAGCGTCGATGTCCTCAACAAGGCGTTGCTTGTCAGCTTCGGTGAAGGTGGCGATATTGATGCCGGGGAAGTAACTGCGGCCCAAGGCGTCCACATCAGCGCTGAGGTCGCGTAGGAAGTTCACCTTCTGGAATGCGGCACCAAGCTTGCGAGCTCCGGTGACAAAAGTGTCGTTCTGTTCTGGAGTGAGATCCATGCCAACCAGGAATGCCTTCAGGCACATCAGACCGACAACCTCAGCAGAGCCATAGACGTACTCGTCGAAACTCTGAGGTGTGTGGGTCACACGAGTGATGTCAGTGCGCATGGATTTAAAGAACGGACGAGTCAGATCGGGTTCAATTCCTGTCCTGCGCGCGGTCAAGGCAAAAGCATGCACCACCAGATTGGTGCTGTAGCCGCGATTCATCGCGGCTACGGTTTCTTCTTCGAGTTCATCGAGGAGACGTCGGATTTCTTTTTCGCTCACACCGGCATAAGCGGCAACGCCATCGACGATTTCATCGGCGAGACGAACCAGACCATAGATGTTCTCCACGTCCTGACGAACGCCAGCACCCAGCAGGCGTGCTGCCATGCCGAAGGAGGTCGAGTACTCGCGAATGATCATGCTCGCGGTTTGCTCCGCAACGCGGTCATAGAGCGCACTTTGTCTCGTGGGCTGTTCGCTCACGGGCACAGAGGCATCTTGAACGAGCTTGTCGTTACTCATCGCACGCGCTCCACGACCGCAGTGACGAGTGGGGTGAGTTGTTCGATGAGTTGCTGAGGAATGCCCGCCCCGTGCAACGCAGCGACAGCCTCATCGGCGTAGTCCGAGGCAAGACGCTGCGTGAACTTCTTGGCACCGGTGCGTTCGAGAACCTCACGCACGGTTGCAGCGTCTTCGGCAGAAAGTTCACTATCTCCCACGAGCTGTGAAATGGAGCTCCACTCAGAGGTCTGTGAGGCGAAGGCAATCAAAGCCGTGCGCTTACCTTCACGAAGATCACCCAGAGTGGTCTTACCGGTGGATGCTTCGTTGCCAAAGACACCGAGTAAGTCATCCACTATTTGATACGCAATACCAATGTTGCGACCAAACTCGCCCAGTGCAGCGATGACGTCGTGGGTTGCACCAGCCAGCAGTGCACCTGCTTGCAGCGGTGCTTCGAACGAATACACCGCCGTTTTGAGTCGTTCCATGTGAACAATCTCTTCGATGCTGGGCATTCCTGAATACAACGAGAAGTCCACGTCAATGAGCTCACCGGCAGCAGAGTCAAAGACCGCGCGGTCCAGCAGCTCAACAAGAGCGTCACGAACCTCAGGGTTTGCACTCGCGCGCTCCATCAGTCGGAAAGAACCTGTCAACGCCAAGTCGCCGGCAATCACCGCTACAGACATACCTCGATGTTCAGCTGTCGGAAGAGACAGACCTGCGGTTTGTGCCACGTCTCGATAGCTGCCGGATACGTTGGGAATACCGCGGCGAACAAAGTCACGGTCCACGACATCGTCGTGAACAATCAGGGCGGTGTGAAGAAGCTCAAAGGAGGCACCCACATGGGCAGCAGAGCGAAGATCCGAACCACCCAGTGCTGTGTAGGCGGTCATCACCATTTGTGGGCGGAAACGCTTGCCGCCGGCCGTGTTGGAGCGGAGGGTTTTCCAGAGCGCTTCATACGCTGGAGCGAGTGTGGCAGCCCGTTGAGTGGATAGGCTAAAGAAGCGCTCAAGTACCTCTTCGACGAGCGCGAGATGGCGCGTCATTTCGGCTTCTTGGCTGGGAATGCTCACCTCTCCAGACTAACTGACCAGACGGGAGCAAAACATGGGTGAATCCCCAGAACTTGTTGTGCTTCTGTCTGAGGACGGTGCCGCCATCGGCACCGCCGAGAAGGCCACTGTTCATACTGAAGACACTCACCTTCACCTTGCCTTCTCGTGCCACGTGTTCAATCGCGAAGGTCAGATCCTGGTCACCCGCCGCGCGCTGGAAAAGAAGACCTGGCCTGGTGTATGGACGAACTCGTTCTGTGGCCACCCTGCACCAGAGGAAGACTTCGTCGAAGCCATTCACCGTCGTGCTGAGCAAGAGCTGGGACTCAAACTTGCTTCGGTGAAAAGTGCTCTTCCTGACTTCCGTTACCGCGCCGTGGATGCTTCCGGCATCGTAGAAAACGAAATCTGCCCTGTCTTCATCGCCATCGTGGATGACGAGCCTGTTCCCAATCCAGCTGAGGTTGCGGAATACGCCTGGGCCGAGCCCGAGGCTCTGCTTGCCTCGGTGGAAAAGTCCGCCTTCGCGTTTAGCCCCTGGCTCACACTGCAGTTGCCCCGGTTAGCTGTTGCCGGGTATTTATCTCCAGCCGGGTAGGTCACTGACTTTGCAGATCAATGGCAAACCCAGGGGCTGCAGAAACCAATTTAGAATCTCTAGTCCATAGTTCTCGACATCCGTGCAGCTGGGCAGCAGCAAGGTGAAGAGCGTCAGGAGTTTTCAAACCGTGTTTCACCCTGAGCGAAGCAGCTCTGAGGAATTGCTCTTCGCCCAGCTCCCGCTTTTCAAATTGGGAGAGGGCGCGAATGTAGTGATCATGGAGGACGAGGTTGTCATCCCTCAGAGGACCTGTGACGCATTCCATCGTGACAAGCGGTGTAATCATGACTTCTTCATCACCGAGATCTGCGAGTTTCTGTCTAATGAACTCTCCCTCAGAGGATTCATCTTCAACCGCAAAAATGACGACACAAGAATCTAGGTAGATCAATCCCACGCCTCACGGTTTTCTTGAATTTGTGTCTCGAGTTCTTGCTTTGTGCGTGACGTGGGAGTTGGCGGTGGGTTCTTCAGAAGCCACATTGCCGCTGCTTTCCCCGATTTCACGGGAGCAGGCTCGGTGGGAACCAGGCGAACAACAGCTTTACCGCGATTTGCGATAACAATCTCTTCACCCTGAACAGCGAAACTCACCAAACGAGACAATGAGTTTCTCGCTTCGAGGATATTGACTTGCTGCATGATGCTACTTTCTGGCTAGATTACTTAGCCAGATTATCACTCACCACAGACAAAGACCAGAGCCAACAAAAAAGGGGGCCACGAAGGCCCCCTTTTCAAGTTTTTTCTTAGCCGCCGATTGCTCCGGCATCCGTTGCACTGACATCGGTGCGGTGGAAGTTGAGGAATGAGCGAGAAGCTGTGGGTCCACGCTGACCGTGGTAGCGGGACTTGTATTCAGCAGAACCATAGGGCTTCTCTGCAGGTGAGGTCAGCTTGAAGAAGCAGAGCTGACCGATCTTCATACCTGGCCAGAGCTTGATGGGCAAAGTTGCCATGTTGGACAGTTCTAGAGTGATGTGGCCGGAGAAGCCAGGGTCAATGAAACCTGCGGTGGAGTGGGTAACCAGACCCAGACGACCCAGTGAGCTCTTACCTTCCAGGCGGGCAGCGATGTCGTCGGGCAGGGAAACCTGCTCGTAGGTCGCGCCGAGAACAAATTCTCCAGGGTGCAGAATAAAAGGCTCGTTGGGGTCAACCTCGATCAGACGGGTGAGGTCTGGCTGGTCTTCAGCAGGGTCGATGTAGGGGTACTTGTGGTTGTCGAAAAGACGGAAGTACCGGTCGATGCGAACGTCAACGCTCGAGGGCTGAATCATGTCATCAGCCGAAGGGTCAAGACCTATACGGCCCGACTCGAGTTCAGCACGAATATCGCGATCAGAAAGAAGCATGTTCTAAGCCTATCTAAGGAAAAGGGCGGTGTTTAGGCAGGTTACGGGCGTTTAAGAAGTCCACGAGGACCATAGGTCACACCAGCCACGCGGGAGTCAATCGCACAGACCTCCTTGCGACCAAACCAGGAGATTCTGTTCCTCGCCACCTGGCGATAAACAGCGTTTCTCCAGAGCCTAGGAACAATCTTTCCCAGTGCCGCAACGACCTTCCAGCGTCTGGGTAGCACCTCGGCGAGCGCGAGCACTGCATCTCCTTCTTGCAGGACTTCCCCCTTGTTGAGAACGACGACGGAATCAAAACCCGTGACATGGGCTTCTCGGAGGAGCTCAGTTCCCCAGTCAGACTCTCCGGGCACAAACATGATGTGTTCTGGGTTGAGCTTCTCTGCAGTAATGCGCTTGCCCAACCATTCGACCAGTCCCACACACAGTGCGCAGTTGCCATCGATGAGGACAATCATGCCTAGCCTTCGAGGAGTTGGCCGAGTGATTCAACCCGGCCCATGAAGCGCTCCACGTCAGGATCCACAATGACATCGGAGGGTCGGAGTGGGCGCGAGAGATACAGGCCTTCAAGCGAAGTAATTCTGCTCAGTGCCACATAAGTCTGTCCTGGAGCGAAGGCGCGTGAACCCATGTCGATCAGCGCACGGTCATAGGTCTGACCCTGTGCCTTGTGAATGGTGACTGCCCAGGCCAGGCGCAAAGGGAACTGGGTGAACTCGGCAACCACGTCTCGGCTGAGCTCATCCGTGCTCTGCTTATAGGAGTATTTGTAACGCTCCCAGGTGACCGGGTGCACTTCGTATTCAGAACCTGCCACGGTGACAAAGACGGTGTCCGTGATCTTGGTCACGGTTCCCACGGTGCCGTTGACCCAGCGGCCTTCGCTGTCGTTCTGCAGGAACATCACCTGAGCTCCGAGCTTGAGCTCGAGGTCCTCATCAGCAGGGAATGCATTCGCGGCGAAGTCCCCGCTCACATCAGCCGCAGCGACCTTCTTCTTACCTGGAAGCTTGGCTAGCTGCTCTGCATTAATGGCGTTCACGCGCGCATTGGTGGTGGCCAAGATAATGATGTCTTCGCCCTCAGGAACAGGGCGGTTGCCTGCAGAATTGAGAGCTGCACCCAGAGTCGGGGTCACCGTTCCGTGACGAACAGCATTCAACATTTCTTTAAACGCATCGTCACGCTGACGGTGAATTTCGGTGAGTTCAATAATGCGCAAAGGAGTGTCTTGCCAGACCGCTGCGTCAAAGAACCAGTTTGAGGCATACCGAGCTTGCAGGTATTCCTTCTCCTCTGGAGTGCGGGGAGGAACCGGAGAGAGTTGGTAGGGGTCACCGAACATGATGACCTGCACGCCGCCGAAGCTTTCCTTTTTGCGGTGGCGGGCCTCGCGGAGGGCGCGATCGATGGCGTCCATGATGTCGGCGTTGACCATGGAGACTTCATCGATCACGAGAGTGTCGATGGCGTTCAAGATCTTGCGCTGATCGGGGCCGTGGTTGAGGTCCAGCGAACCAATCAAGCCTGTAGGCAAACGAAACAGGGAGTGAATCGTCTGGCCACCGACATTGAGCGCGGCCACACCCGTTGGGGCACACACCGCAATGGTCTTCTCGGTGGTGAAGGCCAGGTGGTTCAGCAGGGTCGATTTACCCGTACCGGCACGACCTGTGATGAACACATGCTCTCGAGTTTCCTCAATGAGGTTAAAGACCTCCTGCTGCTGCGCAGATAAGGAGACTTTGTTCACTCCCGAAGTTTACCGGCGCTGTGCTTGCACAGCTTGTTGCCCACAGGCGCTTTGTAGGATGAAGAAGTGAAACTGACCAGACGCCAAGGAACCTATCTGGGGTTGGCCGCAGCTGTGCTACTCCTGGTCACCATCTTTGTAGGCGTGGGGATCAACCAGTCGCTCTATAGCGCCTCTGGTTTTGTGAGCCAATATCTCTCTGCGCTCTCGCGCCATGATGCCGCATCAGCTTTGTCGATGCCGGGCGTGGGCGACAAACTTCCAGCTGATGCCGACCGCACATTGTTGCGCGGATCCGCCATGGGTGAGCTCAGTGACATCACCATCACCAAGGTTTCCGGCAACGACGCCAAGACCAAGGTCACGGCGAGCTACCTGCTCGGTGGCGAAAAAGCCACGGGCACCTTCGTGGTCACGCGCATTGGCAGCACCATGGGCTTCTTTGAATCCTGGGCTTTCGCAGAACTGCCCGTGGCGAAGGCAAAGGTCACCGTGTGGCACGACGCTGCATTTGATGTGGGGAACTCAGGGCTGATTGATCTGCGCTCGACCGACTCAGCCAAGGACGCCACGGTCTGGGGTGGAACTGGAACGTATCTCCTCTTTGCCCCCGGCAACTATGTCTTCGACCACACCTCCACCTGGCTCACGGCAAAGAAGGTTGTGCTCGATATTGCAACACCTGGTGAAACCGCCGAGGTCGTCGTGGACGTGCAGGCCAACAAGGCTTTCACCAAGCGTGTGCAAAAAGAAGTCGACGACTACCTCGACAGCTGCGTGAAGCAACATGTGCTCCAGCCCGCCGGCTGCCCCTTTGGCTACCAAACCGGTAATCGTATTGTGGGAGAACCCACCTGGGAAGTAGCGGAATATCCTGTCATCACTGTCGTCCCCGGGGACACCACGTGGGCGGTCAGGAACGCGGTAGGAAAGCTCCGCATCACCGGCGAAGTGCAGTCCCTCTATGACGGCACCATCTCGCCGCTGGATGAAATTGTTGATGCAGTGTTCAACATCAACATTTCCATTCGAGCCGATGGCAACCTTGCCATCGTGCTCTCGCAGTAATCGCTGACTAGTTCTGCTTCAAATCAGCAGCTGCCTGCTGAGCAAGCATGGCGTTATATGCCTTGAGCTCGGCATCTTCGTCACGATCTGCTTGGCGGTCTTTGCGCTTTGCTTCTTTCGCGTCTGAACGGTTCCACTGATAGCCAATGATGAGCGCAAGGACAAGGTTGGGAAGTTCTCCCACACTCCACGCGATCGCCCCACCGGCTTGCTGGTCTTCCAGCGGAGTGGAACCCCACGTGCGACCCATGGCTCCATACCAATCAGCAAGGAGCAAGTTCTCGCTCGACATAATGCCCAGACCAAAGAAGGCGTGCACCGTCATCGCAGCCAGAAGTTGAATGAGGCGGAAGGGGTAGGGGTAACGAGTCTTGACCGGGTCAATGCCAATCAAGGATTGCACAAACAAATACCCAGCAAGCAGGAAGTGGACAATCATCCACTCGTGACCGATGTGGTCACTCGTCGCCCATCGGAAGATGGGCGTGTAATAGAACAGCCACAGGGAGCCAACAAAGTTGATGGTGGCAAAGAGTGGGTGAGAAATCACATTGGCGTAGCCTGAGTGGACTGCCTTGAGTATCCACTCGCGTCCACCACGGCTGTCGTCTTGGCGCTTGTTCACCGCACGCATGGCCAAGGTCACCGGAGCACCCGGTACCAGAAATATCGGAACCATCATGCCCAGGGTCATATGAGCGCCCATGTGAGCGGAGAAGAGATACATCTCGTACGAGTTGATGCCGCCGTTGGTGATGTAGAACAGCAGAGCCATACCGGCAACCCACAGCACAGTGCGATACCAAGGCCACTTATCCCCACGCTTGTGAAGTCGATAGACGCCCACCAGATAGAAGAAGACAGCGAAAGCACAGAACAGCAACCAGATCAGGTCAAAGTTCCAGACCGTGAAGTAGCGGTCCAACGTGAACTCTGGTGGAAGCGGGCTGCCAGTGAGAATCTCCGCAGGGGTGGGGTTCTGGTTGAGCGTCTCACTAACCGGAGTGGGCGTGCGCGCAAGTCCAGCAGCCAAGCCTGCTGTCACTCCCATGATGATGAGCTCTAGCGATATGAACCACCAGAACATCTTCTGGGTGGCCGCGCCTGTCATGCGCTTCACCAGGTAGCCACGCTGCCAGAACCCGAAGGCACCGAGGACAACCATGGCGGCAACCTTGGCCAGCACTAGCTGGCCATAAGGTGTGCCGACAAGGGTGTCAATGCTCCCAATGCGCACCATCGCGTTGGCTACTCCCGAAACTGCAACAACAATGAAGGCGATGATGGCCAGAGTGGAGAAACGGGAGACAATCACTGGCAAGCGGTCAGCGTCGATGATGCCGCGTAGGAGAATCAGCGTGAGCACGCCGCCCAGCCAGACAGAGACAAAGACTAAGTGCAGGCCCATCGAGGTAATCGCCATGGCGTGACCCGAGACACTAGCTGAGTGTCCTTGCAGCGCCATGGGCACCAATGTGCCCACCGCTGCCAAGCCGACAAAGAAGAGCGCGGTCTGGTTTGTCACTGCAATACACAGCACCGCAACTAGGGCAGCAAGCAACGTAGTAATCAGCCACGCCTGACCCAGTTCAATGCCCGTAAAGAAGAAACCCAATTGATTGCCGAAGGTGGAGTCCAGGGAGAAGGGCGTCAAGCTCACGTTCATGAACGTGAGGAAACCAGTTGCCGCTGAAGCCAAAGTCATGACGAGGGCTGCAGCTGCAGCAATATCAATGCTGCGAACATAGGCACGTTCCCGCGAGGCGAAAGCCCACAACGCAAGTGCCAGCGAACCAATCATTGTTGCTGCCGAGAGATCGACCAACAGCTTGGCAATGGGCAAGCCGACGCGAACAACAACGCCTGGATCCCCCAAGGCGGGAGTGCGTGAACCACCGCCAAAAGCAAGGGCCCCGAGCAAGACGACAAGCGCAACCAGCACGGTCACTGCGGGGATAGTTATCTTGAATAAACGGGGCACAACTCAAGCCTAGAGATTATTGCTGAAGCTTAAGTGCATAGTGGGTGTGGACCCGAAGGCCCACACCCACCAAAGCGAGTGAAACTCGTGACTACTTGACAGCAGCCTTGAGCTTGCTACCAGCCGAGACCTTTACCGACTTGGATGCGGCAATCTGGATGGTTGCGCCGGTCTGAGGGTTACGACCGGTGCGAGCTGCACGGTTGGTGCGCTCGAAGGAGATGAAGCCGGGGATGGTTACCTTTCCACCCTTAGCAACTTCAGCAGATACAACTGCGAAGAGAGCGTCGATGACGCCGTTTACGTTTGCCTGCGAAAGGTTGGTGTGAGCGGCAACTGCTGCGACAACCTCAGACTTGTTGAGAGCCATTTGTGTCCTCCTGGACGTTGAGCTACCGAGGTAGCACTTTGTTTGGAACGGTTGAGCCACAAGGGCCGTCTCGTTTGGTCTGTATGACCAATCGAAAAAGTATCAGCACATCCGCGTATTTACAGGCAATTCGTGTCGGCGTGGCACGAGAAGACCTCGACCCAAGGTTGAGGGTTTAAAACAGGGTTAAAACAGTGAAAGCCATGGACTGTGAGGTCCATGGCTTTCACGCTTAAATCTGACTGGGACTACCAGCTCGACTTGGTGATACCGGGCAGTTCGCCACGGTGTGCCATTTCGCGGAAACGCACACGAGAAATACCGAACTTAGTGAGAACACCACGGGGACGGCCATCGATCGCGTCGCGGCTGCGAACACGGATGGGAGAAGCGTTACGAGGAAGCTTCTGCAGTGCGATACGTGCTTCTTCGCGAGATGCGTCGGTACCGTTGGGGTCAACGAGTGCCTTCTTGATCTCGAGACGCTTAGCTGCGTAACGCTCAACAATTACCTTGCGCTGCTCGTTACGAGCAATCTTGCTTTTCTTAGCCATTTAGCGCTCCTCACGGAATTCAACGTGCTGACGCACTACGGGGTCGTACTTCTTGAGTACAAGACGGTCAGGGGTGTTACGACGGTTCTTGCGAGTCACGTAGGTGTAACCGGTGCCTGCAGTCGAGCGCAACTTGATGATGGGACGTACGTCCTGTGCCTTAGCCATTAGATTTTCTCCCCACGTGCGAGAAGGTCCTTGACGACGGACTCAATGCCGCGTGCGTCGATAACCTTGATTCCCTTTGCCGACAGAGTCAGCGTTACATTACGACGAAGAGAAGGTACGTAGTACGTCTTCTTCTGAATGTTGGGGTCGAAACGACGCTTGGTGCGTCGGTGCGAGTGTGAAATTGCGTGCCCAAAGCCGGGTACGGCTCCGGTCACCTGACAGGTCGCAGCCATGTCTATCCTCCTAATACCGCAAGACGGGATTGTCTTGCCCAAGATTCCTTGTCTGCACACGAACACCCACAACTCACGAAGTGAGAGAGAACGTGTACTGCTTACGCGAGGAATTCCGCGCAGCCAAGGGTCAAGTCTACGTTGAGTGTGATTCTTAAAGCAAACTCGGGCAGCTCAACTTCGGCATGAAATCAATGATTACGCAGCTAAACGAGTAACCGTTTCTGCCGGGGACAACATGCGGATCAGTAATGAAATCATGAGCTCTTTTTCTTTCGGCTCGCTAATTGCAACCATGAGAGTTAGAGCTGCAAGTGCATTATTTGAAATTCGCTCTTCGCCTTGTTCGTTCTTTAAGATTTCATTTTTTGCCAAAAATGTAACGAAAAGAACTGCGGCGCTTCGTTTATTACCGTCTGAAAGCGGATGGTCCTTGACGACAAGGTACAAAAGATTTGCTGCCTTTTTCTCAACGCTTGGATACAGAGGAAATCCTGCAAATTCTTGATAGATCCCCTCAACAACTGCCTCCAGGCTGCCGCCTCTTTCGATTCCAAACAGACTGTCTTCTGGAAACGAGTCAGCTACCAAACTAATTATTTTTCTGGCTTCCTCGATTGTGAGTTTCCAACTAGGCGTAATCCCTGAAGGAGAAATTATTACTCCCTGGTCATACTCCTTAAGAAGTCGTAGACCAGGCAAATAATCTTGAAGCACATCTGCTATCCCTGACACGAGTTCATTCGAAGCACGGCTCAAAATTCTGACGAGAGAACCGATTTCCTGTAGTCGACGATCATTCGTAACTACCCCGTCAAGCAAATATCGCCTGAGTACTTCAGCCGCCCAGCGGCGAAAATGAACTCCCTCAACGGACTTGACCCGATATCCAACCGAAATGACAACATCAAGACTGTAGTGTTCTATCTCTCTTTCAACCCGCCTGGAACCTTCGAGTTGAACTGTCGCAAATTTTGCGACAGTTCTAAGGCCAGCTAGTTCTTCAGTTACTGCATTCGTGATGTGTTTACCAATGGTTTTCACATCTCGATTGAAGAGAACTGAAAGTTGCTGGCGATTGAGCCAGACTGACTGACCATCGGTTCGAACTTGTAATTCAACTAAGCCGTCTTTGCTCCTGTAAAGCCCGACCGAATTTTCATTTTCGGATTTGGGGTCCACTGTGTTCCTCTCTAGTGAATCCCCTCCGTCTCAGAGAAAAACTAGTCGGAACTACTGACATTGGAGTCAGCTAGTTGAGTTGCACTTCCCGCAGAAGCCGAATACGTCCACCACGTGACGGGGTTGGGTAAATCCATGCTCTGCTGCGACCTTGGCTGCCCACGACTCCACCGCTTCGGCTTCAATTTCTTCAGTGTGTCCACACTGGCGACAAATCAGGTGGTGGTGGTGACCATCACTCGAACAAGCGCGGTAGAGGTTTTCTCCATCTGGTGATTGCAGTGCATCTGCTTCATCTGCAGTGACAAGATCGGTCAGGGCACGATAAACCGTGGCCAGGCCAATCGTGGAGCCTTTGGCCTTGAGCTCAGAGTGCAGCTTCTGGGCAGAGATGAAATCTCCGCGCTCATTCAATGCAGTTCTGACTGCTTCGCGTTGCCACGTGTTGCGCTTCATGCAGCTACTCCCCTCACAGCGGGACGGCGCATGGTGAAGGTTCCCCATGCAATAAAGAAGATGGTCGCTGCCACGAGTGAAATGCTGGCTCCTGCACTGACACCCAGCCAGCGAGAAATGAGCAAGCCTGCTACACCGGCAAGCGCTCCGAGGCTTGGCGCCAGCCAGAACATGACATTGATCTTGTCGGTGAAATAGCGAGCAGCGGCAGCAGGTGCAGCAATCAAAGCAATGGCCAGGATTGCTCCTGCCGCCGGCAGAGCAGCCACCACAGCAACAGTGGTGATCAGGAGAAGCACCGCATCCAGCATCCATGGCTTGGCGCCGGTTGCTGCGAAGGCTTCGGGGTCAAAGAGGAAGAACAGGATCTGCTTGCCCCAGATGAGCATCGTTGCAATCACCGCGAGAAGAGCAACACCGGCAACCAGTCCATCAACCCATGTTGCCGAGAGGATGGAACCAAACAAGAAACTGTCTATCTGAATGGGGATGCTCGGGTTCATTGCCTGCAGCAGAACTCCGGCAGCAAAGCCTGCTGTGAGCATCACGCCCGAGGCGGCCTGTGTTCCTTGTCCGCGGATCCTGCTGAGGAAGCTCAAGATGATGGCCAAGCTCATGCAGGCAATGAGTGCCCCAATCTGGAGGCTAGCTCCCAGGATGGTGGCAATGACTGCACCGGGAAAAGTTGCGTGAGTCAGCGCCTGGGCAAAGAGCACTCTTTTGCGCAGCACAACCAGGACACCAGCCAGGCCAGCGAGTGCTCCCACCAGCATGATGACAATCAGGGCACGTTCGAAGTAACTCATGCGTTGACCCCCTTGCGGAGCACGCGCACAATCAAAGCGATTGCATAGAACGCCACAAAACTGAGCGCAACGGTTGCACCCGCCGGAACATCAACACCGCCGACGACCGAGATGTTGAATCCCAGAGCCAGCCCAATCCAGGACGCCAGAAGGGCTGCTCCCACAGCAACAGCAAAGAGGCCACCCAGCTTGGTGGTCACCAAACGAGAGAGTGCCCCCGGAACAATCAGTACCGCGAGAACCAAAAGATTACCCACCGCATTCGAAGCAGCAACAATGACCAAGGCGATTGAAACGTTCAAGACAAGCTCTGTGCTGACCCGGCGATAGCCGGCAGCAGCACTGCCTTCAGGGTCGAAAGCGCGGAAGACCTGGCGGCGGAACGTGAGGAGCACCAGCATCAGCGCAACACCAGCAACAACCGCAGTGGTGATGGCTTCACTGTCTGTCACGGTGAGCAGGTGACCAAAAAGCAATTGCTCGAGGCCGCCGGCTCGACCCGGGGAAGCTGAGACAATAATCACACCAATGCTGAACATGGCCGTGAGAACAATGGCTGTCGTCGCATCGGAGGTGACCCGGTTATTGCTCATCAGGGTAAGCACGATTGTTGCTGCAGCGGCAGCGACAAGGGCGCCAATGAGAACACCGCCCTGCCCGCCAAAGACGAAGCCCGCTGCCAAACCAGGGAACACCGCGTGGGTGAGGCCATCACTGAGGAACTCAAGCCCCCGAAGGTTAATAAAGACACCAATCACTCCGGCAGCCACACTCAACACAATCAACACCAACAGCGCGCGACCCATAAAGGGCAGCGCGAATGCAGTGGTGAGTGAGTCGAGCAGATTCACGACTAGTGGCCTTCGTGACCTGGCACGACTACCGTGTGCTCATCGATTTCAACCTGGTATTCGTGGAATACCTCTTGCAGGTTGGCCAAAGTGAGAACCTCGTCCTTGGGGCCGAAGGCGATCTGTTGACCGTTCACGAACAGAACGGTGTCACAGACCTCGCGAGCGAGGTCGAGGTCGTGTGTGGTCACGATGATGGCCACGCCTGCCTTCTTGAGCTCGCGAATGGTCTGGAGAAGTGCATCACGGTTGGGCTGGTCCAGGCCGTTGAAGGGCTCATCCAAGAGCAGCAGTCCTGGCTCGGATGCCAGGGCACGGGCCAAGAAGCCGCGTTGCTGTTGACCGCCAGAAAGAGAGCCAAAGCGCTTGTGGGCAACATTGGTCAGACCGACTGCAGCGATCGCGGAGCGAACAGCTGCGCGGTCTGCCTTGCCGGGGAATCTCAGGAGACCCAACTTGCGGTAGCGACCCATCATCACGACCTGCTTGAGGGTGACCGGGAACTCGGGATCAATATGTTCGGTCTGAGGTAGATAGCCGACGGAGTCCGCGGTCTTTCCAAAACCCATCGAGCCTTCAACGAGAGGAATGAGTCCCAGCACTCCCTTGAGCAGGGTCGACTTCCCCGAGCCATTTGGACCGATAAGTGCCATCGCGTCACCCGGCTTCACTGAGATGTTGACCTCGGTGAGTGCAGGGGTGTTGCCATAGCTAAATGCACCGCCAGTGATGGTCAGAGCATCATCAGTAATGATGGGAATCGGTCTGGTGCGTGGACTCATCAGCTCAGCTCCGCAGGTAGTGGCAGGACGGGATAGCCCCACGCGTTCATCAACATGGTGACGTTGTGAATGGTTGCCTTGATGTAGGTTTCACCATCGGAGCCGGTGACTCCAAGGGAATCGGAATAGAGGGCATTGTCACCCGAATACACCTTCACGCCCGCTTCGCTGGCGATGGTCTTAGCCAGTTTGGGTGAAATGGACGCCTCAGAGAAAACAGCTTTGGCGCCAGACTGCTTGATCAACGCAATCAGAGCATCAATCTCAGCTGCGCTGGGTTCTGCGTTGTCATCAAAACTGGGGATGATAGAGCCGACAAAGGTAATGCCATATTCCGAGACGAAGTAGGTAAATGCATCGTGGTTAGTCACCAGTAATCGCTGGTCAACAGGAACCTGGTCAAAGTTTGCCATCACCCACTCATTGAGGCTGGCAAGTTGTGCTGAGTAGGAAGCAGCATTGTCTTCCATCACAGTGGCGTCTGCAGGGTTCACTGCCTCAAGTCCCGTCGCAATGTTTTTCACCATCACTTGGGCTTTGAGAGGAGAAGTCCAGATGTGGGGATCACCTTCTCCATGTGCATGTTCATCTCCTGCTGCGTGTGCTGCGTGGTCTTCTTCTGCCTCGCCGGCTGCCAAGAGCTCTATTCCGGTTGACGCATCGATGATCTCTCCCGAGAAGTTTGAGGCAGAGAGAGCATCTGAAATCCATGGCTCAAGGTCAGCGCCGTTGATGACGACTGCATCCGCCTGGGAAAGGGCAAGCAGTTGCTTTGCAGAAGGGTCAAAGGAGTGTGCACTTTGATTGGGTTGAATGAGTCCTGTCACTGTGCCCGTGTCCCCGACAACGGCACGCGTGAACTCGGTGACCTGAGTGGTGGTTGCAACTACCTGGAATTCTTCACTTTGTGCCGACGGAGATGAGCAGGCACTCAGGCTGCCGACAATGAGCACACTGGCGGCAAGGATTCCAAGAACTTTCATAACTCGAAAGTATTCTTATTGAGAATGATTGTCAATATGAATAGTGCGATGTTCGCTTCGGGCGCGTACCCTTATATACATGGCAGTCCCCAAAGTTCTTCTGTATTACGCATTCGCACCCGTAGCTGACCCCGAGGCTGTTCGCCTCTGGCAGCGCGACCTCTGCGAAGGCTTGAACCTGCGTGGACGCATCCTCATCTCCAAGCACGGCATCAACGGAACCGTCGGTGGAGACATCGACGACGTCAAGATGTATTTGAGGAAGACCAAGGAATACCCCGGTTTCAAGAAGATGGATGCCAAGTGGAGTGACGGCACCGGTCTTGACGAGAACGGCCTGAGCCTCGACTTCCCTCGCCTGAGCGTCAAGGCACGTCCAGAGATCGTGGCTTTCGGTGTTCCTGACGAGATCGAAGTCAACAACAAGGGCATCGTGGGTGGCGGAACCAAGCTCAAGCCCCACGAACTCGACGCACTCGTTGAAGAGCGCGGGGACGAAGTTGTCTTCTTCGACGGTCGCAATGCGTGGGAAGCAGAGATTGGCCGTTTCAAGAACGCCATCATTCCTGATGTGAAGACGACTCATGACTTCGTGCGTGAACTCGAAAGTGGCAAGTATGACCACATCAAGGACAAGCCCATTGTCACTTACTGCACCGGCGGTATTCGCTGCGAAATCTTGACCCCCATCATGAAAGCACGTGGCTTCAAGGAGATTTACCAAATTGATGGTGGCATAGTTCGCTATGGCGAAGCGCGCGGAAACCAGGGTCTGTGGGAGGGCTCGCTCTATGTCTTCGACAAGCGCATCTCCATGAACTTTGCACCCGATGTTGCCCTGATCGGAACGTGTAAGTGCTGCGGCACGAAGTCAAACCACATGATTAACTGCGCGGACAAGATGTGCCGCGAACAGATGGTCGTCTGCGAAGAGTGTGCAGCGGTGGATGTGTTCTGCGAAGAACACGCGAAAGTTACGGCTTAACGCTCAGAGCACGTTCGACCAACAGGTCGACCATAGATTCGATGTTGATCTCTTCAGCAACGGCATCAACGCGGAGCCCAAATGCTTCAGCGTCCTTTGCGGTGCGAGGACCAATAGCGGAGACCAGGGTCTTCGTTGGGATGTCACCGATCTGAATGGAGATCTGTTCAGCAACCGAACCTGAGGTCACCAAGATGTCGGTGATCTTGCCGGCACGCACATCGTTGATGACGCCTTCGGCAACATCAACACCGACCGAGCGGTAGGCAACAACCGACTTCACGCTGTGGCCGATGCGGATGAGACCTTCAGTCAACACGGGAACAGCAATCTGTGAACGCAGGGTGAGAACACGAAGCGGAACGACACCACCAGTTGCTGTGGTCCATTCTTCGAGCAGACCGTGCGCCGTGTTCTCTTCGCTGGGAGCGAGGTCTGCTTTGTATCCAGCTGCAGCCAACGCGGTAGCCGTGGTTTCACCCACGCATGCCACCTTGGTGGTGGGAGGAATGACAGCCTGGTGTGCCATCAGCACATCCACTGTGGTTGCACTGGTCAGGGTGATCCAGTCGAACTCACCAGCAGCGAGTTCTTTGAGAGCAGCCTCGAGTGCGGGTGCATCATCGGTTGGAGCAAAGTTCACCATTGGTGCAATTACCGCAGATGCGCCTTTAGCGCGGAGAGCGGATGCGACAGAGTCGCCCCAAGGTCCACCGCGAGGCACAAGTACGCGATGCCCATAAAGGGGACGCGTCTCAATAGGAGAGGTAAAAGACATCGCCTCTATTGTCACCGACTGTTGCGCAAGACAACAAACTGAGAAAACCAGTTTCCGCCTTTAATGGCGGGACTGTAACCAAAAGGTTATCGACGACCCGAGCGGAATACGCCCACAATAATTGCACCTGCAAGGGCCACAGCTCCCACGCCAATGCCGAGAAGAACCAGAGGCTGCTCCTGCTTCATCACTGTGAAGCGTTCCTGCAACCGATCCTTTGCCTTACCCAATTTCTTGGGAACGTTGGCCTTGTCTTCCAGCTCATCCAATGTGGAGGAGAGCTTGTCGCGGGTGGCAGCAAGGTGTTCTTGCAGTTCAGCGTTGCTGAGTGTGGAAACAAATGAAGGCTCTGTAAAGAACTCGTCTTCTGAAACCTTAGAAAGCTTGGAGTTAGATGCCATAGTCGCCATCTCCCTTGAATGCGTGAGAGTCCTTCACAACACTGTCGAACGTCTCGGTGGGAAGAGGTGGGCTGCCCTTCTTGAACTGAACAGCGGCAGCGCCGATCAGACCAAGAATCACCAGCAAGAGAATTCCGGAGACAGTGAGCGCTGCTGCCCAGGGTGGCATCACGAGCGCAAGCGCGAAGATGCCAGCCAGCAGCAGAGTGAAGGTGAGGAAACTCAACAGGACAAGCGCGATCACAACAAGGATTGCGCCAATGCCTAGGCTCTTGAGCTTACGAGCCATCTCGCGCTTGAGCTGTTCAAACTCTGCGCGAACGAGGTCCATCAGAATGCCAGGCAGATCGCGCAGCAAAGTGAAGAGCGAACGCTCTTCTTTCTGAGTGCTCTCCTTGTCAGGAGAAGATGATGCGGTTGCCATGATTACTTCGCAGCAGGCTTAGGGGCTACCTTGGCAGCGGGTTCGGTCGCTGCCTTCGCAGCAGGCTTAGCTGCGGGCTTTGCTGCTGGTGCCTTCTTGGCAGCAGGCTTGTCGCCCGTGACCTGGTGGATCACGCGCTTGGCGGCGGTGATGGCTTCTTCAGCAACATCGCCGACGGCGTCCTGTGCTTGCTTGACCGACCACTGAACGGGTTCTGATTCCCAGATGTTCTGAGCTGCGGACTTGATCTGCTCGTAGCGCTTACGTCCAGCACGAGTACCAAAGACGTAGCCAATAGCTAGACCCACAATGAAAAGGAACTTGCCTCTCATGATTTCTTCCGTTCAATATGTCAAAAATCGCATATGTTGCGGTTATAGCCTAGCCCTCGAAGCTGAGAGTCCCAACGGGAGGTTTTTCAGGGTCACTCAAAAGGACTCTGCGCATGCTCAATGCGGCATGTTGAGAAGCGGGAATTGCCCGCTCTAAACCTGGGTTCTCGGAGGAAATACCCACTTCAGCAACCCGCTCGGTGTCGATGCCCTCAGGAAGTTCAACATCTCCGAAGTCTGCGAGCACGACCCCGGCTTTCTTATACCCCGATGCCAACTTCTTGGTGGGGTCAGCAACTCTGGTGACGGTGGCAGCGAAGTATTCAAGCTTGCTCGTCGCAGCCGCGGTGATTGCTTCTGTTCCACCGGGAACAACAACACGTTGTGCAACGCGGGGGTCTTCGGCCAGAAGTTCGAGAACGCCATTACTCAATGACCCGCCCCGGGTCATTGCTTGAGAAAGTCCCTGCGCGACGGCGTCCACATTCAGTTCATCCGCAGGAAGACCGTAGCGCTCGAGCACAACGGGGTTGACCAACTTCTCCAGGGCTGCCTCACCCATCCGCGTGCGAACCAGTTTGCCGAGGTTGGGCTCGGTGCCGATGGTGAGCACCGGTTTGATGCGATCAAGATAAACCCGCCAGGCACCGCCCCAGCCCAGAGCCTTTCTCACACGAAGCGAGAAAGGGTTTCCGGGGATGCCACAGATTTCTTCTTCCCCTGGTGCGGGGATGACGATGTCGTAGGAGACACCCAGTTGATCCAAGAGCTCGGCCACGACCCCGCCGCGGTGAGAAAAGTTAGCCGGACCTTGATTCTCATCTGCCTTGGGTATCCACACATCAACCTTGAGTCCGATGCGTGCGCAATCCAATGCGGCGGCAAAGACGGCAAGGTCGCTGCCGATGGCCAGCACGTCACAGCGGTTTGCTGCCTTTGCTGCGGCCATAGTTTCTACCTCTTACTTATGCGCCCTTGAGAGCAAGTGCGAGATACATGTGCAGGTCCTCGATGAGGATACGTTCCTGAGCCATGGTGTCGCGGTGACGCACAGTCACTGCCTTGTCCTCGAGGGATTCAAAGTCGACGGTGATGCAGAACGGAGTGCCGATCTCATCCTGGCGGCGGTAGCGGCGGCCGATAGCTCCGGAGTCATCGAAGTCGATGTTCCAGGACATGCGCAATTCCGCTGCCAGCTCCTTAGCCATGGGCGAGAGCTGCTCATTACGAGACAGAGGAAGAACAGCTGCCTTGATGGGGGCCAGACGTGGGTCAAGCTTCAAGACCGTGCGCTTGTCGGTTCCTCCCTTGGCGGTCTCGACCTCTTCTTCAACATAGGCGTCCACGAGGAAAGCCATGAGAGAACGAGTCAGACCAGCCGCAGGTTCGATGACGTAGGGGGTCCAACGCTCGTTCTTGTTCTGGTCGAAGTAGGAGAGGTCCTTGCCGGAGTGCTCCGAGTGAGTCTTGAGGTCGAAGTCTGTGCGGTTCGCAATACCTTCAAGCTCACCGAACTCACCGCTTTGGAAACCGAAGCGGTACTCAATGTCCACGGTGCGCTTGGAATAGTGAGAGAGCTTTTCCTTGGCGTGCTCGTAGAGACGCAGGTTTTCAGGATCAATACCCAGGTCGACATACCAGTTGAAGCGCTGGTCAATCCAGTACTGGTGCCACTCTTCGTCCGTGCCAGGCTCGACGAAGAATTCCATCTCCATCTGTTCGAACTCACGGGTGCGGAAGATGAAGTTTCCGGGAGTGATCTCGTTACGGAAGCTCTTTCCAATCTGGCCGATGCCGAAGGGAGGCTTCATGCGTGCTGCCTGCAACACGTTGGCGAAGTTCACAAAGATGCCCTGGGCAGTCTCGGGACGCAGGTAGTGCATACCTGCTTCTTCAGCCACGGGGCCGAGGTAGGTCTTGAGCAGACCAGAGAAAGGCTTGGGTTCGGTCCATGCGCCGCGAGTACCACAGTCAGGGCAGGGAACTTCTGCGAGTCCGCCTTCTGGAGCGCGGCCCTTGCGCTCTTCGAATGCCTCGATCAGGTGGTCTTCGCGGTGACGCTTGTGGCAGCTGGTGCACTCCACGAGTGGGTCAGAGAAAACCTCTACGTGACCGGATGCTTCCCACACCTTGCGGGGAAGAATGACAGACGAGTCCAGGCCGACAACATCGTCGCGGCGCTGAACCATGAAGTTCCACCACTGCTTCTTGATGTTCTCCTTGAGGGCAACACCCAAGGGGCCGTAGTCCCAGGCAGAACGGGATCCACCATAGATCTCACCGGCTTGGAAAACGAAGCCGCGGTGCTGAGCGAGGGCAATTACTGAGTCAAGACGAGTGCTGGGGGCCATAACGAGCAATCTTACCGAGGACTACCAGATGCTGACGCGCTTGTCGGCGTCGAGCCAATGGTCATCAGTGGGTTGGAGATCGAAAGCGTCATAGAACGCATCGATGTTGCGGATGATTTGGTTGCAACGGAATTCGTTGGGTGAGTGGGGATCAATGGCCAACAGGCGGATCACTTCTTCATCGCGACCCTTCTGCTGCCAGGACTGTGCCCAGCTCAGGAAGAAGCGTTGTGCACCGGTGAGACCGTCAATCACAGGAGGCTCTTCACCCTTGAGGGAAATGAGGTAGGCCTTCCAGGCAATAGCCAGACCACCAAGGTCACCGATGTTTTCACCGATGGTGAGCTCGCCGTTCACAAAGTGGCCAGGGACCTGCTTCGGGGACAGCTCGTTGTATTGATCAATGAGTGACGTGGTGCGCTTCTCGAATGCTTCGCGGTCAGCGTCCGTCCACCAATCGGTGAGCAGGCCATCCCCGTCAAAGCGTGAGCCCTGGTCATCAAAGCCGTGACCGATTTCGTGGCCAATGACGGCACCGATGGAGCCGTAGTTGGCTGCGTCATCCCAATCTGGGTGGAAGAAGGGGGGCTGCAGGATTGCAGCAGGGAACACAATCTCATTGAAGCCCGGGTTGTAATAAGCATTGACGGTCTGGGGAGTCATGAACCACTCATCACGGTCAATGGGCTTGCCGATCTTGCCCAGCTCGCGCGCAAACTCGAACTCAGCAACGCGGCGCATATTGCCCACCAGGTCAGTGGGGCTCACCACGAGAGCCGAGTAGTCACGCCACTTGACGGGGTAGCCGACCTTGGGAGTGAACTTGTCGAGCTTTTCCAGTGCACGAGCTCGAGTCTCTTCGCTCATCCAATCCAGGTTGGTGATGGATTCGCGGTATGCCTCGATGAGGTTCGCAACGAGAACATCCATCTCAGCCTTGGCGCGCTCAGGGAAGTGACGCTCCACATAAACGCGGCCCACTGCTTCACCCATGGATCCTTCAACCAGAGAGACACCGCGCTTCCAGCGCTCGCGCTGTTCAGGGGTTCCAGTGAGGGTGCGGCCATAGAAGTCGAAGTTTTCAGACACAAAGACAGCTGGAAGGAATGGGGCTGCCGAGTGGATGATGTTCCAGCTGAGCCAATCGCGCCAGGCCTCGAGGTGCTCTTGGGTCAGCAGAGCGCCGAGGCCTTCGAGGAAGCTGGGTTCGCGCACAACGACAATGTCCAAAGCACCTGCAGGTGCTTCCAAAGCGGTGATCCAGATATCCAGATCTGCCACGTGCTGGTCCACATCCGAGCCCACAGTTGCTTCGAGCTCAATGGCGCTGCGTGCACCCTTTGCTACGAGTTCTTTCACCTCTGCCCAGCTCATGGGGTTATAGGTGGCAACAGAGTCGCGGGTTTTCACGTTGTCCCAGTGCGCTGCGGCGAGCGCAGTCTCGAGATCAAACACGCGCTGGGCACGAACAGCGGCGTTGTCGAGGCCCGCCGTGGAGGGCAGGTGCTCTGCGGTCAGTTCAAACATGCGCTGGATGTGGCCAAGGTAGGCCTCACGAGCTGACGCGAACTTCTCCTCGCGGTAGTAGCTCTCATCAGGAAGGTTGAGACCACCCTGCTCGGTGAAAACGAGGTAACGCTCAGGGTTCCCTGGATCGTTGTCCACGAAGAGCTCCATAAAGCCACCCACACCGTGGCGCTCGAGACGAGCGACAGTGTCGAGCAGCTGGGAGATGGTGGCCACGTTGCCAGCGAATGCCAGCTGAGATTCGATGGGGGCAACTCCGAGAGATTCGATCAGTTCGGTGTCCATGAAGCTGGTGTACAGATCACCCACGGTGCGCTGCTGAGAACCTTCAGGTGCGTTCTGTCCCTCAATGATGATGTCGCGGACGGCCTTCTCTGCTTCCTCAGCGAGGATGTGGAATGAGCCATAGCGAGCCTTGTCTGCGGGGATAGGCGTGCGCTCTTCCCACTTGCCGTTCACATGGCGATAGAGGTCATCCTGGGGACGAACCTTCTCATCAAGCTCAGTGATGTCGATTCCAGAGAGGGCAGTGTTATCACTCATTCCTCCAGCCTAGAAGTTGGCCGGGCGCACTTCGTGCATGTTCGCTGTTAGGTAGCCTGAAGTTATGGCATTTCCCCAGCTTCCCCCTTCGCTCACACTCGAGGGCAAGACTGCACTCATCACCGGTGCGGGCAGTGCCACCGGCATTGGCTTCGCCTCTGCCAAGGCCTTAGGTGAGCTTGGTGCCCGAGTCATCATCACCGGGACAACCGATCGCATTCACGATCGTGCACGTGAACTCGAAGCCCTCGACATCGATGTCGTGGGCATTGTGTGCCGCCTCGACTCGGAAGAAGGCGCTGCTGGTTTGGTCACTTCTTTAGCTAATGTTTCTGCCCAGCCCACCATCCTGGTTAACAATGCAGGCATGGTCACCGTTTCTGACGAAACCATCGCTCAAGGCAGCATCGACATGACCACTACTGAGTGGAACGACTCATTGGGGATGAACCTCACCACGGCTTTCCATGCCACCCAGACCGTGGTGCATTTCATGCGATCTGCCAAGTGGGGTCGCATCATCAACATCACAAGCGTGTCTGGATCATCTATGGCCACACGGGGAGACCTTGGCTATGCCGCCGCAAAGGCAGGCATGGTCGGCCTCACTCGTGGCCTTGCCGTTGACGAAGCCCACCACGGTATTACGTCTAATGCCGTTGCTCCCGGTTGGATTGCCACCGGTAGCCAGCTGGAATCTGAGGCTGCCGAGGGCAGGCTGGTTCCTGCTGGGCGCAGTGGAAACCCTGACGAGATTGCCTCCGCCGTTGCGTGGCTGGCTTCTCCTGGCGCCAGCTACATCACCGGCCAGGTTGTCACCGTTGACGGGGGTAACACCATCGGTGAAGAACGCGTGCCCCTGGCATGAGTGAACATCCCGACGTCGTACACAACCCACCCACCACGGTTGAGGTTGATTACACCCCAGGACCCGTGTTGAAGACTGAAGGTCCGTGGACTCCTCTGCTGTGGGATATGGATGGCACCCTGCTGGATTCAGCTGTGGCCATTGTTCGTCGATTGCGTGAAACGCTGTTGCACTTCGGTGTGACACCACCGAGCGATGACCAGCTCAAGTTCTTGATTGGTCCCCCGACCGGAACTTCGTTACTTCGATTCATTGGCACAGCACGCATTGATGAATCACGTGCCTACTACCGCTCTCTGTCTGAACGTGATGGTCTCAAGGATCAACAACTCTTCCCGTGGATTCTTTCCACGCTCAAGACACTGCATGAAGCGGGCATCCCGATGGGTGTGGCCACAAGCAAGCCTCAACACGAAGCAGAGCGTCTCTGCGATGCCTATGGCATGACGCCCTACTTCACCGCAATCGTGGGCGGGAATGAAGAACGCAAGGACAAGGCCTCCGTCATTGCTGAAGTGTTGCGGCAGTTGGGCAACGACAACGCCCTGATGATTGGTGACCGTTTCTATGACACCGATGGAGCTGCACTCAACGGCATCCCCACGGTGTTGGTGCGCTGGGGCTATGCCCACGAGAAAGAGTTTGCTGGCGCGATGGCCACGGTCTCTAATGAAACCGAGTTGTTGGAACTTCTGTTGGGTTCAGGCGAAGTAGCCTAATTCTCATGCGTCTCGTTGTTGCTAAATGTTCGGTGGACTATGCCGGAAGGCTCAGTGCCCACCTCCCCTTGGCAACCCGTGTGCTCATGCTCAAGCAAGATGGCTCACTTCTTATCCATTCAGATGGTGGCTCCTATAAGCCCCTCAACTGGATGAGCCCGCCCTGCACCCTCGCCACAGAAGAGCCAGAGAAAGATCAGGCCGATGTCGGTGTGACCGAGATCTGGCGTGTGACACATGCCAAGACAGCAGACATGCTCGTGGTGAGCATCTATGAGATTTACAACGACGTGGAGCATGAGCTCGGTGAAGACCCCGGGCTCATCAAGAACGGTGTTGAAGCAGAGCTGCAAGAACTCCTCGCAGCCCAGATAGAACTCCTCGGCGAGGGTTACACCCTTGTTCGTCGTGAATACTTCACCGCGATTGGGCCGGTAGACATTCTTGCCCGCGATGAGAATGGCAACTCTGTTGCCGTGGAGATCAAGCGCCGCGGAGAAATTGATGGCGTGGAACAACTCACCCGATACCTCGAGTTGATGAACCGTGACCCCCACCTCGCACCAGTCACCGGTGTCTTCGCTGCTCAAGAAATCAAGCCACAGGCGAAGACTTTGGCTGAAGATCGTGGCATTCGAACCCTCATCTTGGATTACGACGAGATGCGGGGCATCGAAGACAAGCACGGTCGCCTGTTCTAACATTTCAGGGAGAAAAGCCTTGGTGGCTTCCCGCTGTTCAGGGCTTTGACGCCTAAGCTTGCCAAGTTATGAATTCTGTCGTTACGCGCACGTGGTCCTCTGTCCTCTTTGATCTGGATGGCACCATCCTGGATTCCGCCCCCGGCATCATTGATGCTCTGACAGAAACTTTTCAGCACTTAGGACTTCCTGTTCCTTCCCGTGAAGACTTCATGGCCTACATCGGTCCGCCACTTCTAGCCTCACTGCAAGAGCGCGCTGGTCTCTCAGAAGCGAAGGCCCGTGAGGCACTGGCGATTTACCGCAATGACTTCCGTCGAGACGGTGCTTTTGACTCCGCGATCTTCCCCGGTGTCGTTGGTCTGCTGGATTCGCTTCGCGATGCAGGAGTTCCCCTGGCTATTGCCACGAGCAAGCCCGAGACCCAGGCACGACCCATCTTGGATCACTTTGGTCTCACCGAATACTTCACCGTCATTGCTGGTGCGTCAGAGAATGATGCTCGCACCTCGAAGGCTCATGTGGTGGGTCATGCCCTTTCTGAGCTCGGAAAAGCAGGCGCAGATACCAGCCAAGCCGTTCTCATTGGTGACCGCATTTATGACGTCGAGGGCGCTGCCGCCCACAACGTTCCCACCATCATCGTGGAGTGGGGATACGGCTCACCTACTGAAGCTACCGGTGCTATTGCCACGGTGTACTCCGCTGATCGCTTGCGTGAGCTTCTCCTAGGCAACTAGAAGTTAAACGGCTAACGGCCCCTCCCGTATTCGGGAAGGGCCGTTGCTTTTTTGGAGGCCGTGCTTGTTTTTCTAGGGGTACTTACTTGACGTTGACAGTGAAGGTGACAACCTGACCAGTGGTCTTATTGGTCAGCTCAACCTTGGTGGTTCCAGCTGCAGTTCCCTGAAGACCAGGGTTCATAACTGCATCGCCAGACTTGCCACCAGCGGTGAATGCTGCGACTGCGGGGTCTGAGATCACTGCAGACCAGTCAGCTGGGTCGGTGTCACCGGTGGTGATGTCGACAAAGCCACCGTTGCTAATGTCAATGGTTTGTCCGTCTGCGGTTGCGACGTCAATGATTGTGGGTGCCACCACCTGGCTGGACTCGCTGGACTCGTCGTTAGCCGAGCTGTCCTCGTCAGCTGCGGTGGAGCATGCCGAAAGGCTGATTGCAGTAGCAGCTGCGAGAGCTACGAATGCACTTGCTTTTGCGATGTTCTTGTTCTTCATCATGGTTGCTTTTCTCCTTGGGTTGTGAAGTCTGTGCTGTGTGAGCGGGTTGCTCTTGAGACAACGTTATCTCTGTACCAATGGTTTAAGTTGGGATTTACCTGTGTGTAGTCTGGGAGTTTTCTGAAAGCAATATTTCCTAGGGAAACACAGAAAGGGCGCCCCCGTAGGGACGCCCTTTCTGAAGTAAAAGTATTACTTGAGGAGAACCTGGATGTTGAGAACCTTGGGCTCTTCGCCAGCGAAGGTGAAGGTGACAGTTGACTCGCCACCGGAGAGAGCGAGCAGACCAGCAGAGAACTGAGTGTCGTCCTCGTAAGAAGCTGCCGAGTACTCGACGACCTTCTTGTCTGAGATGGCAACTTCGATTTCGCCATCGTTGATGCCGCCGTAGTTGATGTTGACAACCTGGCCGACAACCAATTCAAGAGTCTGGCCATCGATGTCCTGGTAGTTGATTTCGATAGGAGCAACAATGTCTCCACCGATTGCGGACTGAGTGGGCTCTGGTGCAGGGGTTGCACATGCAGAAAGACCGAAGGTAGCAACAGAAGCGATTGCTGCAACAACAGCAACCTTGCGCAAGGTGAACTTAGCCATGAAGATGACTCCTTATGTATGAGGGTGGGTGCGCAACGGTGCGCACTGCAATTCTGGCAGTTAGCTGAGCAAAAACAGACTATTAGTCGATAACAATGTGGTGAACAAATATCGGCCTTGTTGAGAACAGTTGTGCTGAAAATTTCTCTTCAACCCGAACTATCGCAAATATTGAGACAGTTCGGGCGCCTACAGGTCATTCACTCAGTGACACAGTGAGGGGCCGCAGCTCATTCCCTATGCGGGATCTGGCCAGATCTCCATTGAACATTTCGACGACATCGATGGGGAGCGGCTGCTCTGTGGCCTCACGAGCAAGATTGTTCTTCACTGCCCACGCGTGAACGTCAGAGCGAGCCCACGCACTCTTGTTTCCCACCTGGGTGAAGCGCTTGGGGAATCCATTGCGGCGGTGACCATTAGCCCACAATCTCGCGGTTTCGCGAGAAACACTGTAATCAATTGCGATGTCCTGCACTCCGATGAGATCTACAACAATGCGCAGGACAGAAAGTTCAGTTTTGGCAATTTCCGTGAAAACCATGTCAAGCACCTCGCCTGGAGTTTCTGCTTCAACATAACAATTGAGATACGTCTGAAAATCACGCCACGAAAAGAAGGCTTCGAATTTTCGGGTGGCGAAGAAATCAATCCATGTCTCGTCTTCGCGATCGAGTTCTTCGATTTCTACGTCAAAAAAATAGGTCTGCATGTGAGTACCTCCCGAAGATATGATATCAGGAATGTTGGCAAATGCCAACATTCACCAGTGTTCCCGCATTGGTGCAAAACCGTGATCGCACTTCTTTGCTTCCCGCCATATGTAGAAAGCTGTATTCGAAGCCGTGGAGTAAACCGAGCACTTACAACCTCCCGGGCAACGAAGCCATCCAGACGAGTGGGCTGCCCTCCCCGAGCTAGGAACAAACTCCCAATGAAACTCCTCGATGAGAACCTTCATGCACCGATGAGCGTTCTTGTCTCGGGGAAGACCTGCCATCATCATGAGTGCAGAGTTGCACTCATGATGATGGCGCTGAGGCTCAATTCACGTAGCAGTGGAGAAAGCCCCGCTCTTACTCAGTTGTGTAGAACTGGATGAGAAGTCCTTGATGTGTGGATCTTTAGCGATTACCTTTTGCACGGTTGTGCGTCTTGCAGAGCAACTCACAGTTACTGGCAGAGGTGGCACCGCCCTTGCTCCAGGCGGCAACATGGTCGGCGTCCATCTCGTCGAGCTTCCACACCTTAGCTTTGTTGGCGTCATGTCCCATGGCGCAGTGTGAACAATTAGAAGCACCGGCCTCCTGGGCAGTCTTCGTCTGCTGCACGTAAGTCGACTTCTTAGTAGCTTCATCAAAGACGCGAACTTCTAGCAGCTTGGTCTCGACCGAGCCGCCCAGTACAAACTCCCAAATCCCTTTACGGCTCTTCACGTAAGGGTCACCATATAGTTCCTGCACAGCAGCGGATACCTTGCTGGGGTTATAGGCAGTGGCATGATGCTTTTCATAGAGACGGCCCCACTCCAATCCACGCATCTCGCTCTCCACGTCCGTGAACACCGAAGAGACCCAATCAATCACGGACGTGAAGTAGTTCTTCACTTCCGTGATGTTCTTGTCATTACGGTGCTGGCTCATATAGCCACCGATGTTGTCCTTGCTCTTGCTCACCCACTCCAGAGCACGTTCCCAGAAGTCTTGACGCTGAGCAGAGCCGCTGATGTAAGCACTCCACTTCATGATGTTGGAGTTCTGACTATTGCTGAATTCCGCTTTACCTGCCGTCACAAACGGACCTGAGTAAACGGCATTGAGAAGTTCCTGCTCGTTCAAAGGAACGCCCACGGTGTTGATGGTCTTAAACCATTCCTTGATTTCGCTCTCAGTGCCTTCGCACTCATAAACGAGAATCTCGGAGCTCAAGATGATCTCTTGCTTGTCTGCAGGGAGACCAGAAAAGTACTGCTCCATGCCCCGTTCGTCTTTGATCGCGAACTTGCCCGTGATGTAGCGACCGAAGCTCGTGATGCGTTGCTGGCCGTCAAGGACTTCCAGGTTGTCTTCATGAACTTTGTTGAAATAGATCAAACCCAAGGGGTATCCCTTGAGCAGAGACTCAATCACAGCAACGTCTCTCTTGCCGTCGGCATAGATGTAGTTGCGCTGATACTCAGGTTGGATAGTTAGACGCCCAGCCAAACCAAAGAGACCTCTGCCCTCGAGTTCGTTATAGACGAAGCCCTCAGAGAGTTCCTTGACGGTGTAGGTGTTGAGGGAGGTTTTCATTTGTTCACCTGCTTGTGTTTGATGAAGATTCGCTTAAACGGAAAACGATTAGGGTTTGTTAGCCCGACCCAGTAACCGCCAGCACGTTGCGCTCCCGTTCCACCAACGGCTCGGTATCCGGCAATAAATTCTTCGCTCAGAGGGGCCACTCCGATCTTTTTCATTTCTTCGTGATCATCCATGTTGCCGAGAATTTCGAATTGATCAGGGTTGTACTTGGAGAGAAAGCTGATTGGCACCCCCATTAGACCTGGGAAATCGCTAGGAATAGCATCGGTGAAAGGCACTTCTATTGCATCAAAGTTGTCGTATTTCGAATAGCCAAAATCGCGAACTTCCTTGTGCTTGCTGAACTTGATGTTGTCCTGTTCTGTCATCAATGACAGTGGCTGGTGGCGGCGACCATGGTCAAGAGTGGTGAACCAGCAGGCATTTCCTAGCCTTGTGAAATCTCCGACGTACCCAAGCTTTTCGGCCTTGAGCTTGTCGCTTTCAGAGACTTCATATCCTTCTGGCACTCGAAACACCAGGTCGTTTCCGTTAGCGGTGACACCTAACCACATCTTGTTCTCTTTGATGAGCGGGAAGACTTCTTTATACGTGATCGCATTCATGTTGCCGATGATGACGAAGTCTTTGTCCGCCTCTACGAGCCAAGCTAGGAACTCCCTGAACAAAGAAAACGGCGGGTTCGTGACGATGATGTCTGCCTCATCCCGCAGCTTCGTAATCTCTTCGCTACGGAAATCTCCACCGCCTTCGAGGTAGGACCATTCAAGGTCATCCACGTTGATGACGTTGTCACCCGTCTTGTCATGAGTAAGAGTGAAGATCTTGCCCTTTGTTTGGGTCTTCTCGGGGTCATAACCGGGGCTCTCAATTTCAAACAGCGTTGGCTGGTAGGGAATGGCATCAGGTTTGCTGTCCGGTGCATAGCTGGTGCTGATCAGCTTCTTGAGCCCTAACGATTCAAAGTTCTGCGCGAAGTATTTGGTGAAGTTGCTCCACTCCGGGTCATCACACGGCAGCAGGACGGTCTTTCCCTTGAACACATCTGGGTTGTAATCCAGATACGCGTTCATTTCTTTCTGAATGTCGCTGAACTGCGTATAGAACTCATCGTTCTTTGCCTTCTTGGCATTTCCCAGGTTCTCGTTAGCCACCGCATCCCCCTGATGCCGCGACCGGCGTCGCGGATAGGGGTTAAAAGTAGCGTTAATACCTCAGGCTTTTAAACTCTGGTTAATGAAGAGTGATGCCGGAACGCTTGAGGCATGGATTCAATTGCTTCTGCAGCGGCTCAAATTCTTGGGGGTCGACTTCGTGAACGCCGAGAGGGCCTGGGCTTAAGCCAGGAAGATGTGGCGCACATGTCTGCAATGCACGTGTCCAACTACGGCAAGATCGACCGTGGGCGGGCCAATCCGAACCTGCATACTCTGCTGCGCATCGCCAGCGTTCTTGAGATTGATCCCGGTTTACTCATTGCTGGGCTGAGTGGGGACATGGTCACGAAGAGGCCCCATAAACTGACGGCGGCGGAGCTCATCAAGGCGCGACAAAGCTAAGTGCTTCAACGAGATGCCCTGAATAATCTCTTCGATTCTCCACAGCGCGCAACAGTCGAGATTTATCAACATCTTCATTGCTGAGGGGCTTTGGAGACCATCAGCTTCTTTAGGTTGAAGGCATGCGACCGAAGCCTCAATATCCATCCGCCGAAACCTGGTTGCACATTTTGTTTGGTGACGACAATGGTGGGGGTCATTTAGCGGGGCAAGGTATTGAGGGAAAGACTGAATTTCCCGAGTACTGGACACTTTCTCGGATCGAATGTGCGGTTCTGGATATCCAGAAACAGGCGTTGAGCATTGAGATTGAGAAACAAGCTGTGTTCTTCGATGGGATTGTCGACGGAGTTTTGCTGAGGGTAGTTTTTGCTCTCGATAGAGATGGTGGAAGGGCAGTGAAAACGGCCTACCCCTTAAGGGGAAATGGAGTGTTTAAGAACATCAATGGGGTGAGGGTTTCTTTGCCCTTACTGAGACAAGACAGGAGGAAGTAACATGAAAACCATGAGAGCACTTGCCCCCATCGCACAGGATTTGTTTGACGCAATGTCGGCGCGCATGGAGGAGCCGTTGAGGAAGGTCGTCGTTGACTTTCTTGAGTGCGGGGAAGAGGGCTGTGCAGCTGACTTCACGGTTGATTGGGCAATCGCGAACAATGTCTCCATTCCTGAAAAATTCTGGCGTGAGCTCAATGAGTTTTATTCAACAAGCAGAACTTCGTGGTCAGAAGACAGTCTTAGCCAGCTCATGAAGGTGGCGCACGCCGCATAGCTCCAACCCTGTTCTCTGCACCAGTGAGCAAGCGAACAAAAAGAAAATCCCCGGTATGAATACCGGGGATTTCGTTCGTGCGCGAGGGGGGACTTGAACCCCCACGCCCTTGCGGGCACTGGCACCTGAAGCCAGCGCGTCTGCCATTTCGCCACTCGCGCGAACTGGTCGAGGCTATCACGGAGTGATGCCCCTGCGCCATTTGAGGCCTAAAGGTCAAGAACGAGCTTGCCGCCCTCTGCTCTCGAGACACAGGGATACATCACCTTGAGGCGATCCTTTTCGGCATCATCCATAACTGAGTCGAGGTGAATAGGTTTCCCTTCCACCACACGCACTTCACATGTTCCACAGACCCCCTTCTTGCAGGAGCCCAGTACCGGGAGGCCGTTTTCTTCCAATGCTTCCAAGATGGTTTCGTCTGCATCCACAACGAAGCTCTTTTTGCTCTTTCTGCATGTCACCTCGATGGGTTGCGCAGGGGAGGCGCTCTCTCGCTCAAGAGCAACGAAACGCTCAAGGTGCATGCGGTCAGCTGGAACGTATTCAGACACTGTGGCCATCAGGGATTCCGGGCCGCAGCAATAAACCTGCGACGTGGCCGACTTTGTCAGCGCGAAGACATCAAGTGGTTTCTTGGCTTCATCCGAAGCATGAACGGTGACTCGATCGGGATAACGTTCCACCAGTTCATCCAGGAAGGCCATGGTGCTGCGGCTTCTGCCGGCATAGACCAGCTTCCACTTTCGTCGTTCCGGAAGAGATTCGATCATGGCCTTGATCGGAGTGATGCCAATTCCTCCCGCAATGAAGAGATACTCATTTGCGGGCTCGAGTTCAAAGTGGTTCAGCGGGCCAGAAACCTCCAGTGTCATGCCGGGAGAAAGGTTGGCGTGAATCCACTCACTGCCGCCTTCTGACTGTTCTGTTTTGAGCACGGCGATATCAAAGTGGGTGCGCTCGGCGGGATCCCCGCATAAGGAATACTGCCGCTGCAGTCCATTGGGAAGATGCAGAGTGACGTGAGAGCCGGGATGCCACACCGGGAGTTGGACTCCCCCGAGGGGGAGAAGTCGAATGGCGAGAACGCCCTGAGCGACTTCCTGAAGCGTACTTACCACCATGGTCCTGGTGTCATGAGACGCGGTTCGGGCAGGAGCGGCTTGCGCTGAAATCGAGGGTGGTTCCTCTCGGGCCACGGGACGTGCGCTGCCAGTTTTAGTGCCCGTGATGATTCTCACCAGCACAGCAATGGTGGCAACGGAGATCAAGACAATGGCGAGTACTCGATACCACCATGAGCTCACATCTGTGCCTGACCACCCTGCGTGAAGCGCGACGAGAAGCAGTGCCGCATAGCTGGAGTAGTGCACACCCTTCCAGAACTTCCGTGGCAAACGATTCATAAACAGTGACGTGCCTTGGACCGCCAGCAAGATATAGAACGAGACGATGCCGAGGGCAACAGCTAGCGGCTTGAAATCAGTTGCAAATGGAACCAGCGTCTCCGCGAGGGAAAACTGCAACCAGCCATCGAGCATCAGACTGACCATATGCAGGGCAACCATGAACAAGGTCAGTCCCCCCAAGTAGCGGTGCAGGTCTTGGAGCCACGCAGGGTTATCTATCCGACGCATCACACGCGTGGACAACAGAATTCCCCAGAGCACCGACATCGTCATCAGCGCCCACGCTATGAGGGCGCTCGCTCGGGTGATGTACCACCAGATATGTGGTTCGTTCATGCGTAGGTGCTCCAATTGGGTGAAACCTGCTGACTGCCGTCAGCAAAAATAATCAGTCCTGCTCCACCCACACTAGGCAACCAGGACAGGAATTCTTCAGGTGAATCCATAAAACCTCGTTTGGTCAAGACTTCTGCTCGAGCACCTGAAGCCGCAATAACGGTGACGGTTTGTGCTTGTGTGTGAGCGCTGGAATGCGTCACCGGATTAATGAGGTGATGGGTGGAATTCTCACCCTCCCCAAAACGTTTCTTCACTTGACTTGAGGTTGCGATAGCTCCTCGCTGCAGACGAACAATACTGGCGTGGCCTTCGTGTGCGAACGGATCTTGCACGCCTAATCGCCATGCCACACCATCGGGAGCATCGCCCTGCACCACAATGTCACCGCCAAGTTCAACCATCACGCCATAGGCGCCCTGATCGAGAGCAAATTGGGCGATGAGGTCTGCCGCAAATCCCTTGGCAATCCCGCCCGGATCGAGCGTGGTTCCGCGGGGAACAGAAACGAACTCATCCGAAAATTGGATGCCCTTGAGATTGCCGGGAGCACGTGCTGATTCGGGAAGACGTGTAGAGCGAGAACTGTCGACAGCTGAGGTGACGTAGCCGGCTTGGAGGACATCGGGAAGCAGGGTCGGGTCATAGGTCCCCTGCGTCACGGTATTTCCGGAAATCATCGCCGCGATGAGTTGATGAGTCATCGGAGCGACGCGCACCGGCTTCCCTTCTGCCCAGTTAATGCGGGAGATGTCGGAGTCATCTCTGAACCTGCTCCATAACTGCTCGCAGGTGTCGGCGAGTGCCCAGCACTGTTCAAGCAGCTGTTCGTTTCCTCCGACAAGTGTGATGGTTCCGTGCCCACCCATGATCTTCTGGCGACGCGAAAGCACCCCGGGCAAGGAATTCGTGTGCGTGAAAACCGCGCGCAGGGCACTTCTCGAAATATCGTCTGCCATAGAAATGTTTAGCCGCCGGAGCCCGCTGTGGTTCCGTTAACGGGGGCAGCGGGAGCTACTGGTGCTGCAGGAGCAGGTGGGGCAGCCGGAGCTTCGGGAACAGAAGCAGGAGCCTGAGCAGGTGACACCGGAGCTGCCGCTTCTGGCGCACTCACCTGCTGTGCAGCAGGTGCTGCGGCAGGAGCTGGCACGGCCTCTGGGGCCACGTCGGTCGCTGGAACTTCTGCTGCGGAGCTGGGAGTTCCCACGGCGGCCGGAGTAGTCGGAGCAGTGCCGGAAAGCTGTTCGCTCTCCTGCGCATTTGCCGTGACTTGGAAACCTGTCACGATGCCCACTAAGGCAACACCTGACGCGACGCCGACGAGCTTTCGAGCAGACTCAGCTGGGTGAGCTCGCTTAGTCATCGTCTTCTTCCTCTTCATGGTCTTCGTCATCGTCGTGATCATCATCTTCGTGTTCGTCATCATCGTCATACTGAACAACAGCTGCACCGGTTACAGGATCAACGCGACTACCAGAACCACCGGTGGTTCCATTGACCACCGCTGCCTGAGGGTTTTGAACGACGGGCACTGAACCTGAAGTGCCACCTATTGTTGTGCCACCAGTTTGCGGTGCAGAGGGGTCAGCGGTTGCCGCGGGGTCTCCTGGGGCAGGGGTCGCGGTGGGGGCCGAAGTTTCTGTAGCAGCTGGATCGGGGAGCAGGGTGTCCGTGGCGGTGCCAATGGCGCCAGGATCCAACGTGGCCAATGCGTCCGTGTTGACGGCCATCGCCGTGGTGGCAGTTCCGAGTACGCCCACAATCGAGAGGGCTGTCATGAGTTGAGACTTCATACCTTCCACGTTACGAAGTGACCATCCAAGGAATATCCCGACAAAATCCAAGATTTAGCCAATTTTTCTCAGAAGAAACCCTGAAGATAGCTGTCTATGGGGAGTCAAAGCCAGAATGGGAACATGCGCGTACTCCTCGTAGAAGATGACCAGTCAGTTGCTGACGGTCTTCTTGATGGGCTCTCCGGGGGAGCTTTTGAGGCGAAACACGTGTCAACGGGTGCTGCCGCCCTCACTGCATTAGCTGAGTTCTCCCCTGAAATAGTTCTGCTCGACCTCGGTCTTCCCGACATGGACGGCACTGAAGTCTGCCGAAAGATGAGAATGGTCAGCACAGTGCCCATCATCGTGGTCAGTGCCCGAGACGAAGAGATTGATCGCGTTGTCGCCCTGGAAATCGGTGCCGACGACTACGTGGTGAAGCCCTTTGGAATGCGTGAGTTGATTGCGCGAATTCGTGCCGTGGTGCGCAGGACGAACCCTGCCGACATGGATGTTCCTGTTGCTCATGAGCGTATTTTTGGTGATCTGGTTATAGACACCAGAACTCAACGGGTCAGTCTGGCAGGTGTTGACATTCACGTCACCGCCAAAGAGTTTGAGCTCCTTGAATATCTTTCGAGTGACCCCGGTGCCGTCTTCAAGCGCTCGGACATTTTGCATGACGTGTGGGATACGAATTGGTATGGAACGAGTAAAACCCTCGATGCCCATATCGCTGCTATTCGCAAGAAGCTCGGCAACGCATCATGGATTGAATCTGTTCGTGGCGTGGGTTTCCGTTTTGAGCAGCCGTCATGAAGTGGCGTTTCATTTCAGCGTTGATGTCCGTCACCCTGCTGGTGCTTCTCGTGCAGGACATCCCTCTGGGCTTCTACCTCCAACAGGTTGAACATGAACGCATCATTACCTCCCTCGAGCGAGATGCGTTCATCTTGGCAGGCCGCAGCGAGCAGGCGCTTGAAACCGAAACGGTTACTGACGACTCTGAGCTCATTCAAGCGACGAAAGACTACCGGGACGCCGGTGGCTCCCGGGTTGTGATTGTGAATGCGGACGGCACTGCTGTGGTCATCAGCGATGACGATCAAGCAGATCTGGGCACGTCGTATTTGAACCGACCTGAGATTGTTGAAGCCCTCTCAGGAACCATCAGTACGGGACACCGCTTCTCCACCACCTTGAACCAGGAGCTGCTATTTGTCGCCGTTCCCATTTTGAGTGGAACAGAAGTTCTAGGCGCTGTTCGCTTGACCTACCCCGATTACGTCGTGGCGAACACGGTCAATGAACAACTCGGTCTGCTTTCCCTCGTTGCCGTCATTGCGCTCCTGCTTGCCGCCATCGTCGGCTATATCGTCTCGGGTTCCATCACACGCAGGATTCGACTTCTTCAGAGTGCCACCGAATCTTTAGCGGCAGGAGAACTCGACACTCGCGCCGATGAGTCTGCCGGAACAAGTGAATTGCGTTCACTCGCCACCTCATTCAACGACATGGCTGCACGTTTGGAACTCCTCATCACTCAACAGCGCACATTTGCTGCAGATGCCTCCCACCAGTTGCGCACCCCGCTGACCGCGTTGCGCCTGCGGCTTGAGAGAGCACATGATCTTCTGGAATCAGATCCTGCGGGAGCAGCCGAACGGCTTTCTGCAGCCGAGGCTGAGGCGGACCGTTTGAGTAACCTCATCGAGGGTCTGCTCTTGCTGAGCCGCACTGAAGCGTCCAACGCGCAGCGAGAAAGTGTGGATCTGGCAGCTGTGACCCGGGGGCGCATCGAGCAGTGGCAGGCATTGGCTGCTGAGTCGGATGTTGCCCTCGGATATGACGGCCCCCTCTCGCTCAAAGTGAGTGCCGTTCCCACTGCGGTAGAGCAAATAGTGGACAACTACATCGATAACGCCCTCTCCGTCAGCTCAGCCGGTTCCATCATCAACGTTCACGTCCGCATGGAAGGTACTTCTGCACTTCTGGAGGTTCTCGATCAAGGTCCTGGCCTCAGTCCTGAAGAGTGTGTGCGCGCATTCGACCGCTTCTGGCGAGCAAGCTCTGATCGTCACGGCAGTGGGCTGGGGCTTGCAATCGTTGCACAGCTGGCCCGCGCCTCTGGTGGGAAAGCTACCCTGCACCCTCGCCCAGGTGGTGGCCTCATCGCTTCGGTGAGCTTCGATACTGCCCGAAACTGAGTCCGCCCTCCTCCCGGCGCGCATTCAGCTTGCTCCAGCCTCGCCGGGTACGATTTGGGGAGGAGTTTTACCCTGACAAAGGAGACCTGTGGGCATTCTGGACAACCTTGAGCGCGGCCTTGAGCGCGTGGTCAATGGTGCGTTCGCGAAGACATTTCGCTCAGGTCTTCAGCCCGTTGAAATCACCGCAGCATTGCGCCGTGAGCTCGACACTAAGGCAGCCGTTGTCTCGCGTGATCGAGTCCTTGTTCCTAACAAGTTCACCGTCAGCCTCGCTCCGGACGACTACGAGCGCATGATCGGCATGGGTGCCACCCTGACCGATGAGCTCACACGACTCGTCACCAAACATGCCGCAACGCAGCACTACCAATTTGCAGGTGGCATCAAGATTTCTCTTCGCTCTGACCCATCGCTTGCTGTGGGCGTCGTTCAGGTCGATTCTGAAAACGTCAGCGGCTCGGTCACATGGGTTGCTGTGTTGGAAATTGCCGGCAAGCGTTACCCCATTTCGAAATCCCGGACCATTATCGGCCGTGGCACCGAAGCTGACATCACCGTGGAAGACTCCGGTATCTCGCGCAAGCATGTGGAAGTGCTCTGGGACGGAACACGTGCCCAGGCAAATGACTTAGGTTCAACCAATGGGTCAAAGCTCAATGGTCAACGCCTGGTCTCTGCCGCTCTCGAAGCAGACTCGGTAATCACCATCGGTCAGACCAGCATTGTTCTTCGCCTGCTTCCCCAAGCAGCGGGTGACTCCTCCTCCCCCTCTTCTGAGACCGTTCAGGCTCCTCGCGCCGCTGAGCCAGGTGGATTCTGGGGTCCACGTGAGTGAGCTCACACTACTGATCTTGCGCATAGGTTTTCTCATTGCGCTCTGGGTCTTCGTCTTCTTTGTGGTTTATGCCGTGCGCAGTGACCTCTTTGGTCAGCGTGTGCGCAAGATGCCCGCCGCAGCACCTGCTCCTGTTTCTCCCGATGCGAGTGCGTTCCTCACTTCAGCACAGCCTCGCATTGCAGCTCCAGTAGCAACCACTGAGATTGCTCCCGCAGATGGAACTCCTCTCAAGCTGATCATTACCTCCGGTGCTCTGCAGGGCCAAGAACTCCCCTTGCAAGGAGATGTCATCACAATCGGTCGATCGCCTGACTCCAGCCTTGTTATCCAGGATGACTACACCTCAACCCACCATGCACGCTTAGAGATTCGTGGCGGGAGCTGGCTGCTGCGCGATCTGGACTCCACTAACGGAACTACTCTCAACGGTGCTCGAGTAACGAGCCCTGTACCTGTTCCCTTGAACACCCCCATTGTTGTGGGCTCGATGACATTTGAGGTTCGCCGCTAGGCGCACGATATGTCTAAGCACAGCGCAGCCGCCTCGAACGTAGGCATGGTTCGAGCATCCAACCAGGATGCCGGCTACGCGGGAACCTACCTCAGTGTTGTCGCTGACGGAATGGGCGGCCACGCAGGTGGGGATGTCGCATCCCATCTGGTTATTCGTCATATGTTGCAGCTGGATAAGGAATATCCAGACGTTGTCTCAGCTCAACAAGACCTCTTGGCAACATTGTTGCAAGCCAATGACATGCTCTCCGATGTTGTTTATGAACACCCAGAACTCGCTGGTCTGGGAACTACGGTCAGCGCCATGCTGCGCGTGGGCAGACAAGTAGTTATTGCCCACATTGGTGACTCACGCATTTATCTCCTACGCGAAGGAAATCTGTCTCAGGTCACCGTTGACCACACGTTTGTTCAGCGCCTGATTGATAGCGGCCGCATCACGGAGGAAGAAGCACACGACCACCCGCGCAGATCTGTGTTGATGCGGGTACTCGGTGACGTGGATGCGTCACCCGAGCTCGACACGGCAGTACTTGACGTCGAGGTTGGTGACCGATGGATGCTCTGCTCCGACGGCCTCACCGGAGTTGTTTATACCGAGCGATTGAAGCCGTTCCTTGTAGAAGCTGAAACTGCAGATGACGCTGCTGACACGTTGGTTCAAGCCAGCCTCACTGGTGGTGCTCCAGATAACGTCACCGTAGTTGTGGTGGACATCACCGACGGTGAGCCTGAACACATTGCTGAGCTGGTGGGTTCAGCTGCTGGCCCTATGGCAGTGAAAGCTCCTGAAGCCAAGCTCATCCCCACGCCAAACCTCAAGCCTCGCCCTAAGCCAAAGAAGATGCCCATTTCTACCGGTGGCATGAGCGTTCCTCCGGCAGCCCTCACGGCTCAGCTTGATGCAGTGAAAGCCAAACGCATTCGCCGACGTGCTGTGCTGATTGGCTCAATGATCCTTGTGTTGGGTGCCATTCTCATCAGCGCCATCTTGGGTTACCGCTGGAGTCAAACTCAGTTCTATGTGGGTAGCGATACAGACTCCGTAGTTATTTATCAGGGCATCTCACAAAACGTTGCCGGTGTGAGCTTGTCTCATGTTTATGTCGATACCGATATTCCGCTTGATTCCCTCACCGCTTACCAGCAGCAACAAATCAAGAACGGGATTCCGTTCGGTAATTACACCGAGGCACAAGACCTTATTGCTTCACTCACTTCAGGAGCCAGTAAGTAATGTCGGCTCCAGCAACCCCTGACTTTGTCGCCACCGGCTCCATCGGGCGACTCAAGCGCGTGCGCACCTCCCAGCGCATGCGCAACGTAGAACTCATTCTTGTTCTTGTTGCGAGCGCCATCAATGTTGCCTCACTTGTTCTTGTGCAGTGGGGTGTGCTGGACAGGATTGATGCAGGCCCGCTTGCCATCTGCGGTTTGCTCGCGGTACTCGTTCTTGCCATTCATGTGGCCATGCGGTTTGTGGCACCACAGGCAGACGCCCTCATTCTTCCCATCGCTACCGTATTGAATGGACTCGGTATTGCCGAGATTTACCGCATTGACTTAGCCCTGGGGAATGAAGGCTGGGATTCTCTCGCCAATAAGCAGATTGCGTGGACCGCGCTTGCACTGGGTGCGGCCTTAGCCACCATCGTCTTCATCAAGCACCAACGAATGCTCCAGCGCTACACCTATGTTGCAGGTCTCTTGGCTGTGATCTTGATCGCATTGCCCATGGTTCCTGGGTTGGGTATTTCGATTAACGGCGCACGGGTCTGGATCCAACTGGGAACGCTCACCTTCCAGCCGGGTGAGATTGCGAAGATTGCTCTTGCTGTCTTCTTCGCCGGCTACCTCGTTCAGCGCCGAGAGAGCCTGTCCATGGTTGGGCGCACCTTCTTAGGGATGCGTTTTCCCCGGGGACGTGACCTCGGTCCCATCATTGTGGTGTGGGCACTGTCCATGGTCGTCATCGTGTTCCAACGCGACCTCGGTACTGGTCTGCTCTTCTTCGGCTTGTTCTTGGTCATGCTGTATGTCGCCACCGGTCGCGGAAGCTGGGTTGCACTGGGCCTGAGCTTGGTGGGTCTTGGTGCTGTTGTGGCAAATCAAACCCTGGATTACGTCAATGGCCGCTTTGCCAACTGGTACGACGCTTTCAACGATGCAAACTTCTCTGCCGACGGAGGAAGCTACCAGCTGGTGCAGGGACTCTTCGGTCTTGCTCATGGTGGCGTCATTGGCACGGGCCTGGGCGAGGGCATGCCAGAGGTGACTCCGGTCTCTCAAAGCGACTACATCATTGCCAGCTTGGGTGAAGAACTCGGTCTGGCTGGAATCTTTGCCATCCTCTGCCTCTACTTACTCCTCGTCGGCCGAGGCCTTCGTATTGGTTTTGCTGGCCACGATGACTTCAGCAAGTTACTTGCTGTTGGCTTGTCTTTCACCATTGCACTGCAGTGCTTCATCGTGATTGGTGGTGTGATGCGCGTCATTCCTTTGACCGGTCTCACCACTCCTTTCCTTGCCGCCGGTGGTAGTTCACTGGTTGCTAACTGGATTATCGCTGCACTCCTGCTTCGCCTCTCTGATTCCATTCGGAGCGAACCGAGGCTGGTGGTCGGATGAACCGGGAGCTCAAACGCGTCACCATGGTGGTGATTGGCATGTTTGTGGTGCTGTTCTTGGCGGCAAGTACGATTCAGGTCTTTACGGCAGATCTGCTCTACGCGGATTCCAGAAACACGCGCACCATCTTTGATAGCTACCGCTACAAGCGCGGCTCGATTTTGGTTGCTGGTGCACCCATTGCCGAATCTGTCCCCATCGAGGACAACTACCGATACCAGCGCACCTATCCCAACGCTGCGACCTATGCCAATGTCACTGGATATTTCACCCTGAACCAGGGCATGACCGGTATTGAAGGAACCCTCAATAACTATCTCAGCGGAAAAACTGGGTCGCAGTTCCTCAACCAGCTCAACTCCATCCTGACCGGTCAAGAACCACAAGGCGCCACTGTTGCTTTGACGCTGGACCCTGTGATGCAGCAAGCCGCATTTGATGCCCTGGGAAACTACGAAGGTGCTGTTGTTGTCACCGAGCCCAGCACCGGCAAAATCCTCGTGATGGCATCCAAGCCAAGTTATGACCCCAACATGCTTGCTTCTCACAATGCCGACGAAGTTATTGCGACCTATGACGCTCTCAATTCAGATCCGCTTAAGCCCCTGATCAATAAGGCCATCGCAGGTGACATGAACCCTCCTGGTTCTGTGTTCAAACTGGTCATGGTTGCCGCGGCTCTGGAATCGGGCAAATACACCCCCGAAAGCACTTTCGATAATCCTTCTCGATTCCAGCTTCCGGGCACCGACGTATTTATTCAGAACTCGACTTTCACCTCGTGTGGGCCTGGTGCCACTGTCACCCTGGCAACGGCATTGCGTTTGAGCTGCAATATTCCCTTTGCCGAACTTGGACTAGAGCTCGGTCGCAAAGCCATTTTGGAACAAGCAAAGAAATTTGGCTTCAACACCTCGTTTGATGTGCCCATGAAAGCGGCAGCGAGTGAATTCCCGGTCGTCATGAATGACCCGCAGACAGCACTGTCCTCTTTTGGACAATATGACGTCCGCGCGACCCCACTTCAAATAGCGATGGTCTCTGCTGCGATCGCCAATGGCGGCAAGGTGATGTATCCCACCGTGCTCGACCAAATCCTCGAACCCACGCTCAAACCAATTTCCCAGTTTGAAGCGAAAGAATTCTCTCAGGCAGTTAGCCCAGAGACGTCCGCAACCATCACCCAAATGATGATCAACAACGTAGATAACAGCAATCTCATAACTAATGTGAGAATTGAGGGAGTAAAGGTCGCGGGTAAAACTGGTACGGCCCAAAATGGGGACGGGGAACCGTACACATTCTGGTTCACCGGCTTCGCTCCGGCTGATGCTCCGAGATACGCCATCACTGTTGTAATAGAAAACGGTGGCGGGCTCGGACAAAATGGTTACACCAATGACATCGCAGTGCCAATCGCAAGAACAGTCCTAGAGGCAGGGTTAAACAAATGAGACCAACAGCTGGAATGACCTTCGGCGGTCGCTATGAGCTCCAGTCGCGCATTGCCATAGGTGGCATGGGCGAGGTTTGGCAAGCAACTGACCTTGTCATTGGTCGCCTCGTCGCGATCAAGATCTTGAAGGACGAGTACCTGGGTGACCCCGGCTTCCTCGAGCGCTTCCGCGCCGAGGCTCGTCACGCTGCCTTGGTTAACCATGAAGGTATTGCAAACGTCTACGACTACGGCGAGGAAGAAGGCTCTGCCTACCTCGTCATGGAACTTGTTCCCGGCGAACCTCTCTCCGCAGTCATTGAGCGTGAGAAAACTCTGTCCATTGACAAAGTCTTGGACATCATTGCCCAGACCTCTGCCGCACTGCAGGCCGCGCACAGCGCTGGCCTCGTCCACCGCGACATCAAGCCCGGCAACATGCTCATTACCCCTGAAGGCCGCGTCAAAATCACCGACTTCGGTATTGCCCGTATTGCAGATCAGGTTCCCCTGACCGCAACCGGCCAGGTCATGGGTACTGTTCAGTACCTCTCGCCTGAACAGGCCTCTGGCCACCCCGCTTCACCGTCAACTGACATTTACTCGCTCGGTATCGTCGCCTACGAATGCCTCGCAGGTAAGCGCCCCTTCACTGGTGAATCACAGGTTGCCATTGCGATGGCTCAAATCAATGAAGAGCCTCCACCACTTCCAGACACCATTGCTGAGCCCGTGCGCAACCTGGTCTACTCCTGCATTGCAAAGAAGCCCGCAGATCGTCCCGCATCTTCAGCGAACCTGGCTCGTGCAGCTCAGGCCTTGCGCCGCGGAGACCTGCAAGGTGCTGCTGCTGCAGTTCCTGGTGTTCTTGGCACCACAACCACCCCATTGGACGCAACCGTGGTGATGCCACGTACTGCTGAAACCGGAGCGACAACCGTTTTGAACATCCCCGATGCACCAGAGCCCGTTCAGTCCACCGAAAAGAAGAAGCGCAGTCCCTGGACGTGGCCGCTCATTGCTCTGATCGGTGTTCTCGTTCTGGTCTTGATTGGTGCTGTTGTGGCACTGACATCTGGTGGTAACTCACCCGAGCCAAAGCCCACCGACACCACACAGTCGGCTAGCCCGACTAAGTCCAAGACGCCCACAGCCACCCCCACGGGTTCTGCAACTCCCACCGCAGCAGCTATCAACAAGGCTGACTATGTGGGCAAGTCTCTGGCAGACGCCACCGCTGCGCTGGAAAAGCTCAACATGAATGTCAATGCCGTCAAGGGAACTGCGGCACCAAGTGCTGACAAGGTGGGTATCGTCTATGACGTCAACCCAACCGGTCCCCAGGTTCCAAACGGCACCACGATTAACGTGACCTACTACGGTGATCTTCCTGTTGCGCCAGCTCCTACAGCTGCACCGAGCCTCAACGATGACAACGCGACTCCTGGTCAGGCTCTCATCGCGACCTGGGCTGGATACACCTCCTGCCCATCTGGTCACAGCTTGGAAAGCTACACCGTTCTGGTTGACGGTTCCCCCGTCTCTTCGGTTCCAAACGCAACTGCTCCATTCACAGCACCATCAGCTTTGGGTAACCACACCATTGCTTACCAGGTGACGTGTGCTGGCCTTGCTATCTCAAACAGCTCTCCTCTGACAACCTTCACCGTCTCGGCGCTGGGCTAGATTAGACACATAGTCTTATCAAGGGGAATCAGTGCCACTGAGTAACAAAGTCATTTCTGGGCGCTACCAACTCACCAAGCTCATTGGCAGCGGTGGGATGGCAGATGTCTATGTGGCGCATGATTCTGTCCTGGGACGCAAAGTTGCCATTAAGGTTCTCAATGAGGAACTTGCTGCAAACAAGAAGTTCAGCCAGCGCTTCAAGCAGGAAGCTAAGTCTGCTTCCTCAATGGATCACCCCAACATCGTCCAGGTGTTGGACGCCGGTGAAACCACTGAGACAGATGAGAATGGCGTCAAGCACACCTATGCGTTCCTCGTCATGGAATACGTGGATGGCCTGGAGCTCTCCAAACTCGTTGCCCGCGGACCCCTCAAGGTTCCTGAAGCAATTCGTGTGACAAAGGAATTGCTTTCTGCAGTTGAATTTGCCCACAACAAAGGCATCGTTCACCGCGATATCAAACCTGACAACATCATGCTCACGCGTGCTGGCAAGGTGAAGGTTCTCGACTTCGGTATTGCCCGTGCTGTGGCAGAAACCTTTGATGACATCGCCACTACAACATCCATCTTGGGCACAGCGGCCTATTTCTCCCCTGAGCAAGCTCAGGGCCAGAAGGTCGATATTCGAACAGACATCTATGCCATTGGCATCGTGCTGTTTGAAATGTTGACCGGCAAGATTCCTTTCACCGGTGACACTGCTGTTGCGGTTGCCCACCAACACATTCATGCTCACCCCCCAGCACCTAGCTCCATCAACCCCAAGGTTTCTCTTGCGCTTGACCAGGTCGTATTCACGGCATTGGCCAAGGACAAGGCAGACCGTTTCCAGACAACTGCTGAATTTGGGCGAGAGTTGCGTTTAACAGAAGCAGCAAAGGCAACTGCGCCTAAGGCCGTGAAAGCACAGCCGGTCGTCGAGAATGACGTTGATTCTTTATTGGGTTCACCCATTTCAGAACCAGCTGCTGAAAAATCTGACTCAATTTCAGAACTCCCTGACGATTTCCTTTTCCTCTTTGGTGATGACCCCCAAACTGCCCCCACGCTGATTCAGCCTGAGCAATTCCGTCCTGAACGCAAGCGAGTCATCACTGCTGTTGCGGTTATTGCCCTGGTATTTGGTGCTATCGCAGGTGTTGGGCTGTGGGTTGCCACGTTGGAACCAACTAATATTTTCCCCTCCTCAACCGTGACCGTTCCCACGCTCAAGAACGTTGCCGAGAAGGATGCCATCAAAGAACTTCAAGATCTTGATCTCATTACGAGCATCGTGGTTGAGAACTCCGCACTGGTTAAAAAGGGCAAGGTCATCCGCACTGAGCCTGAAAAGGGTGCTGTGATCGACCCCGGTACCCCGATTACCGTCTATGTCTCGGCTGGAAAGACCATGGTGGAAGTTCCCCAGGTTGCAGATATGACGGTGGCTGATGCCAAGGTTCAACTGGAAGCCGTTGGTTTAGTTCTTGGCACAACCACTGAAAGTCACTCTCCTTCGTATGCGGCTGGCTTGGTTATCAGCACCACACCAACGTTGGGTACGAAACTCATTCAAGGTAGCAAGGTGAACGTTCTGGTCTCAGATGGAAAGATCGAGATTCCAGACCTCAAGGGCAAGACGGTCACGGACGCCAATAACCTCCTGAGCACTCTGTCGATTACTCCTACGGTTCAGGCAGATACGACCTGCGCTAAGGCTGAACAGCCCACGGTGCGCTCACAGTCTCCTGCTCCCGGGGTGGTGTCACAGGGAACCCCTGTCACCATTACCTACTGCGCGGGTTAGTTCCTAGCGGATTAAAGGGCTCTTCGTTAGAGCCAACTTCGCTGCGCCCTTGAGTCCACACACTTCCAGCCAGTTACCCAGCATGGTGTAACCGCCTTCGGTCAAGACAGACTCCGGGTGGAACTGAACGCCATAAATAGGAGCTTCTTTGTGCTGGAGACCCATGATGACTCCCCCCGCCGTTGAGCTGGTGACGACCAGTTCGGCAGGAACTGTCTCGTTCACCACGGCAAGTGAGTGGTAACGGGTTGCCGTGAAGGGCTGGGGGACAGCGGTGTACAGCGTGCTGTCGTTGTGCGTGATCAGTGACGTCTTCCCGTGCATAAGCTCTTCGGCATTGGTCACCGTTGCACCAAAAGCTTCACCAATGGCCTGGTGGCCGAGGCACACACCCAGCAGCGGAATACTTTGCTTACGTGCTGAGTGCACGGCAGCAATAGAAACACCAGCATCTGATGGCTTACCGGGGCCTGGTGAAACCAGGACGCCGTCGTACTCAGCCAGAGTGGCATCTAGCTCGGCTAGAGGAATTTGGTCATTGCGCACAACAACGGTTTCGGCACCGAGCTCCTGCAAATACCCGTTGAGGGTATACACAAAGCTGTCGTAGTTATCGATTACCAAGATCCTGGTCATTGGTTAACCGTAACCTCTCGCACGGTAATTGCCGTATCCACAGCTGGGAACACAAACATCATCAACACGGTGATCACTACCGCGGCAGTCGCCGTCAAGATCGCGATCTTGATCCAGAGGCTGCCGGGCAATACTCGCCATAACGCTGCATACATCAGGACTCCACCTTCTGCGTCTTCGCCATTTCTGCTGGAGGACCAGCAGAATGTGGTCGCCACGATTCCAAAACGCTGTAGACAATCATGCGTTCTGCATCACCCAAGAGGGGGTTGCAGGTGGTGATGGTCAAAATGCTTTGATCACCTGGAGATTCATTCGTTCCAGGAACGGGAAGCAGAACATCCACCGCAGAAGGAAGAACAAACTCATAGTTGCGGAACGCATAGGTGTAATAGCCATCAGCGGTTTCAACGTAAATCTTGTCGCCGACTTGAAGTTTGGGTGCGTCACCAAACGGACTTCCCCAGTTGGTGCGGTGAACCGCCACCGCAAAGTTGCCTGGCTGACCTGGCCATTGAGTGTCGGGGTAATGCCCGTAATACCCGTTGTTCAAAATGGTTGGGAGGTCGATTCCGTTTTTCACAACGCGTGTGGAATCCGAACCCAAGCGAGGGATATAGATAGTGGCGAACTTGGCGCCTTCACCCACGCCAGCAAAGGCAGGTGCAGGGCCAAAGTCTTCATTGGCGGGTGCTGAGGCCGTTTTATCTTTATCCGTAGACCACTCTTGAGTGAGTTCTTGAGAAGCCTTGTGTTGTTGATCTGCAACAACTGCATTGTTGATCCACAACTGCCATGCCAAGAACAACAGAACTATGGCACCGAAGGTGATGAGGAGTTCGCCAACAATGCCCATGACGCGGGAGAGAGTTGCGGGCTTGAACACGTATCAACTTTACCCGTCAAAACTGACCCATCCTGTGGAGCAGCTGAAGAAAGGGTAGACTTTTGAGCACTATGGCTGCAGAAAAGAAGAAGCGCACAAAGGCTCCTCGTAACCCCGAGGCGAGCGGCGCAGACGCACCGAACCCCGTATGGTTCAAGCCCGTCATGTTCGGCTTCATGCTGATCGGCTTGGTGTGGATCATTGTGTTTTATATCAGCCAGGGAACGTTACCCATCCTGGCCCTCGGTTCCTGGAACATCCTGGTCGGTTTCGGTATTGCCTTCATCGGCTTCCTGATGACCACACGGTGGCGCTAACTCTAATTACACTCGTGTAATTCTCCCCATGTGGACAACCATGTGGATAACTCTGGTTGTTAACCCTGAACAAACATGGGGGCATGAGAGAGAGCTAATGCCACAAATACGAGCACTGTCACGCTGACTAAAGCCAGTTGAAGTCTCTTTTGGGTGTATTTCCGAGTCTGGACGAAGATAAAGCCCAGCAGGGCTCCGCCGAGCAAACCACCTAAGTGCGCTTGCCAGGAGATACTCATGCCCGGCAAGAAGCCAATGACTAAGTTGATGCCCACCAGCACTAATAACTGGGTAGTTTCGCCGCCGAGCTTACGTTGGATCACTAAGAAGGCGCCCATCAAACCAAAGATCGCTCCTGATGCTCCAACAACAAAGGTGTCGTGGGGCGCCCAGAACATCACTCCCAAGGAACCAGCAAGTCCAGAAGCTAAGTAGAGGGTGAGGAAACGTGCCTTGCCGAGCAAACGCTCGAGCATTTGCCCGAAAATCCACAACGTATACATATTCAGCAGGATGTGGAAAACAAAGCCTGTTGAGTGTGTAAAAACAGAGGTAATCATGCGCCAGGGCTCATAGGGAGCCCCGACGGCTGCGTATTCGCCATAGCTATACAAAGGCGAATAGGCCAAGTAATTTGTCGCACCTAAACCAGGAATCCACTGAATCAGATAGAACAACGCTGTGATGGCAATCAGCGAATAAGTCACGACTGGCGTTTGGTTGCTGCGACCGCCCAAAGCTTCACGCCCGACACGAGGCGCGCGAGCTTGAGCCTGCCCTAAACACTCAGGGCAGATCACGCCCACCGGGGCAGGAACCTGGCACTGCACACACACCGGACGCTCGCAGCGCTGGCACCGAATAAAGGTCGGTGCATCCGGGTGGCGATAACAGGAAGGGGCTACCTCAGCGGTAGCCCCAAAGCCTGTTTCGTTACTCACGAAGAGTTAGACCTGCTCGATGGTGATCGACTCGATCACGACGTCATCCAGGGGACGGTCGCGACCATCGGTCGAAACATTGCCCAGCTGGTCAACAATGGCACGGCTGGCTTCATCTTCCACAGCACCGAAGATGGTGTGCTTACCCTGCAACCAGGTCGTGGGGGCAGTGGTGATGAAGAACTGAGAACCGTTGGTTCCCTTACCGCCGTAAGTTCCAGCGTTAGCCATCGCGAGGATGTAGGGCTGGGTGAAGTTGAGCTCAGGGTGAATCTCGTCATCGAACTGGTAGCCGGGGCCACCGGTACCGGTACCGAGTGGGTCGCCACCCTGGATCATGAAGTCGGGGATGATGCGGTGGAAGACAACGCCGTTGTAGAGAGGGTCGTTGCGCTTGGCACCGGTCTTGGGATCAGTCCACTCGATATCTCCTGTGGCGAGACCTACGAAGTTCTTCACGGTCTTAGGAGCGTGGTTTCCGTAGAGGTTGATCTTGATGGGGCCAAGAGTGGTGTTCATCGTGGCAACTGCAGTGTGAATAGACATGGCTCAATCTTTTCACACGGCGCCTCACAAAATGCTCATCGTTCGCTCACCGGGGAACAGCTCTGGTGGCATTCACAGCCAACAGTGGCAAGATGGAACTATGGCTCGCAAAAAGATGACTGAAGCAGAAGCACTCAAGGCACACGCAGAAGAACTTCTGCGCGAACAACAGCAGGTGTTGACCCACGCAGGAGCTGTTGTGCGCGAAGCAAGCCGTGAGCTTGGTCGCGTCACGAGCGAAGAGGTATTCCCCCGCGTTGTGAAGAGCTCTCGCGCTGCAGCACAGACCACTCGCGACAAGCTTGTCGAGGAAGTGCTCCCCACTGTGGCCTCCGTTATCGGTTCAACTCTGTCTGTCATTGACGCCGCTCGCGACAAGCGTGTGAAGGAAGTGACCAAGCAGGTTGCCAAGCTCACTGCGGGTAAAAAGGTTGCTGCCCCGGCTGCTTCGGCGAGCGCCGGTAAGTACATTGCTGCCGGTATTGGTATCGCTGCGCTTCTTGGTGTTGGTTACGTTGTCTGGCAGACCTTCCGTGCTGACGACGAACTCTGGGTCTCTGAAGACGAATAAGCCCTCATGGCTTTAGTTCTGCCCCAATTTCCCGTGGGGTCAGTCTTGATGCCTTTCATGCCACTGGCATTGAGAGTATTTGAACCCCGCTATCTCAAACTCATGGGTGACCTCGTGGGATCTGATAACCCCGTATTTGGTGTTCCTCTCCACCCACAACGTGTTGCAGCCGGAGAACAACCCGAACGTCTCACGATCGGCACTGTGGCCAAAGTTGAAGACTTTGGCATGACCGATGAGCATCTCGGTATCACTGCCACCGGAACAAAGCGCTTTGTTATTACGAAATGGCTCGAAGCAGATCCTTATCCCCGCGCAGAGGTTGCTTACCTCCCCGATCTGGTCTGGGATGACAAGTTTGATTCCCAGCGCATGACTCTGGAACTCGAGGTTCGTGGACTTCTCACCCGTGCCAGTAAATATGGCGAGATGATGTGGGAACCAGACACAGAAATCTCTGAAGAACCTGTTGCTGCTATCTGGCAGCTGGCAGCAATGCTGCCGGTTCCACCCCAGGAACAACACACCATGCTCGAGTCTGAAGAGCTCGAGACCCTGATTGAAACGGCTCTGGCTATTTGTGCCGGGGGTAACCGCTTCCTTGATGGCTTGGATGCCGGGGAGTCACCCCAGCGCACAGACTGACCTGCGAGATACTGGAGCAATGACCGGCTCACCGTCCCCAGAATCATGGAATGATGCCGTGTTGCACACGCAACACCACCCACACTTCATGCAGTCTCTGGCTTGGGCACAGTTCAAGACAGGTTCCGGATGGGAGCCCTCTGGTCAACACCTCACCAACGACTCAGGTGAAGAAGTGCTCGCTGTGCAGGAGTTCACACGACCTGCGTTTGGTCTTGGAAACCTCATCCATGCTCCACGTGTATCTGGCATCACCCCTGAGAAGGTGAAAGTACTTACCGAGCACGCCAAAAAGCTGCGTGGTGGCAAAAACCTTGCCTACAAGATCGAGACCTACCAGCAGACTGACCCTGAGCTCATTGCCGCGTATAAGAGCAATGGCTGGGTCGAGGCCTACCCTTCGCAATATCAGTGGTCCGTCACTGTGGATCTCACTCCTGACGAAGACACTATGTTTGCGAACTTTGGCCCCAAGGCACGCAACCACCTCCGTTTTGCCATGAAAGCCGACATTGAGGTCAACCGTGTTCCCTTCGAGGAGAAGAACATTGTTCAACTCCTCGAACTGGTCGGTGGCACCAAAGATCGCTCTGGAGCCTTCTTCCGTTCCGAGGATTACCTCCGCAAGGCGTGGGGAACTTTCGACGAAGCAGGCCAAGCTCGTCTCTACACGGCACACCATGAGGGAACCCTCATAGCCGCAGCTGTCGTCTTCACTTTCGGTAAGAAGGCCTGGTACAAAGACGGCGGCTCCATTCGCACCCAAAAGCGCTTGCCTGCACCACACCTCATGCAGTGGACCATCATGCGAGACCTCAAAGCCGAAGGCTTTGAGGCATATGACCTCGGTAATGTTCCAGACCCTGAGAACATCACGGCAGGAGCGATGGAAGGCCTCTGGCACTTCAAGACTGGCTTCAACTCCACCGTTGACACCTACATGCCCGCGTTTGAGTATCCGTTGAACTCTAAGCAGAAGCTCTGGAACACGTTCGAGACTAAGTTCCTGGGTCTCTACTCGCGTCTGCGCAAGGACTACTGGTACTGATCTCGTTCTTCTTGCTGTGAAGTGTTAATCACATTCGTCACAGCAACCAGCAGAACAGGAATTTCACGCGTTGCAGCATTCATGACGATGGGCTGTGCTGTGTCCCAATATCGATGAGCTAAATGGTCTCTCATGCCTGAAATCATGTTCCAGGGAATCTCTGGCGTTGCGTCCCTTTCCGCTTTACTGAGTCCCTTAACGGCTTCGCCATTTTCGACAGGGCGCATACGAATTGCATCAAACTTCATACCCTCATCGATGTCACTTTCCGCTGCATAGCGTTCAATCGCCAGACAAGCCTGTTGAATATCGACGTACCGGGCATACGCCCGCCTAACCAAAGTAGATGGCCTCGCCCATGACCTGATCCCAGACGGCGGGCTTAAGCCCGCTTGCGGGAACCAGATCGACTTTCACGCCAACCAGCTCCTGGATTTTCTGTTCCAAGCTCATCAACGCAAATAGCCCTGTCTCAGGGGCAAGGTCGACTAATAAATCAATATCGCTGTGAGGTCCCGCAGTTCCTCGCGCAACGCTTCCAAAAATTCGCATATTGGATACTCCCGCATCAACGCAGAGCTGGAGTATTTGGTTCTTGTTTGTGTGGAGAAGGTTCAGAAAATCAGGTGTGTGGAGAACGTGTGGCTCAAAACCTACGGTGAGATCAAATCCGGCAGCTTCGACCAACTTGGCTAAAGTGCTAAACGAGGGTTCCCTTCGTCCCGCTTCATACGCGCTCACAACGCTTTGTGTAATGCCCGCCTGTTCAGCAAGTTGCATTTGTGTGAGATGGGCTGCCTGCCTCGCGTTCTTCAACACTGTTGCACTTGAGGTCACCACACATGCAATATAGCGTATTGTGACTATTTTTTAGAAGCAGGGTGGTCCATCCGCATATAGACGCCACCCTTCTTGAGCTCGTCCAGCATCTGGTTCAATCTCTTCTGGCGAATCTCTTGCCGAACTGCTCGAGTGATCCAGGCAAGGTAGTCATTGCGTTGATAGGCAGGCCTGTGGTCGTAGTCAGCACGCAAGCCTGTTTGCTCGAGAGCGAGCTTCACGTCCGCAGGCATCTCCACGAGCTTGCGACGCAGGTTTCCCTTTTTGTCGCGCATATCTCGAGAACTCATGTGGCCAGCGTAGTCTGAAGCTATGAATGATGTTGTGAAATACAACGAGGGCAGTGACCCCACAAATCGCCCTGTCATTGACTTCCTTTTTGAAGAATTCCAGCAAGCTCTTCCCACGGCAACGTTCAAGGTGTGGCACGGAGCGCCCGTCTTCTTTCTCGAAGACATTCCCGTGGTGGGGTACCAAGATCACAAGCATGGCGTGAAGGTGCTGTTCTGGAGCGGGAAAGATTTCTCAGAGCCAGGGCTGTTAGGCATTGGTAAGCACAGGGCTGCCGGCATCACCTACACAGAAGTTGACGCAATCAACGTGGAAGACCTTCGCCGCTACCTGCGACTGAGCTCAGAGATTATCTGGGATTATCGCCAGCTCCGGTCACAAAACTAAGAAAGTAAATCTTGAGTGAATTCAACCCTTAAAGTTCACCAAGTGGCGAAGTTTTATCCCCTCAGAGCTTTTCTTCGGAAGAAGTAGATCAATACAGCAATCACAAGTAGTACAAGGAAAATTAGTACACCCACAATAAACAGGTTCACTGAATTCTGCTTGGTCTGAGTCTGGGCTTGAGAATCTGTTGGGGCGGTTTGTACTTCAATTCCATAAGCCAAACTCACAATATTTCCGTTTGCATCAACACCGTTGATTTGTAGAGTGTGTGAACCCGGCTTGAGGTTACGAGGAATCGTGAACTCAGTAGCTTCAGAACCTTCTGTGTCTGCTGTCGTTGCCACCAACTTGGTGGGAGTGGATTGAATCCACACAACGAGAGGACTACCTGGAGCAAACCCACTAGCCCGGAGATTGATGTTGTCCCCTGGGAGAGCAACACCGGCACTGGATGCAAACTGAAGACCAACTTGGGTCAATCCTATGTCAGCAACTGCTTCATCGCCTTGTTCACTGAATACTGCGGATGAAACGACGCTTCCATTTATCAGTGCGACTGACTCCGAAGGAACGAGCTCAACTCGGCCATCAGAGGTAATTGTTGCTGAGCCGGGAGTGAGCAGCGACAGGGTGCTTGGAGCAACAGGAACAGGCATGATGTTGTTCTGAACAACAGACCAATCTGGCTGAACTGTCGTCACAGGAGTGGTTCGAGCCAATGACGATGGTGGAATAACTCGAGGAGATGCCGGAGGTGTAACTACTGGCACGACCGGAGCAGCTGGGCGAATAGGTCCTAACACTACGGACCATTCACCGTTTCGATCAGTTTCTGCCCGCACTCTTACGTAATAACTTTGACCGTTAGTAAGACCGGTCATGATCTTTTCTGACGCAGTTGTGCTTTCAGAACTTGAAGTCCAGACCTGCTGGTCGGTGGAGTACTCAACGGTATATCCGCTTAGAGGGACACCTCCATTGTGTGCAGGAGCGCTCCAACGCACAGTGAATTGTGAATTACCTGTTTCGCGAAGCACAATCGCTGGTGCTGCCGCGTTCACAGCGGCAATTGCTGAAGTCGCCGATGTGAAGACTTCTGTAGATCCCACGGAATTTGATTGAGTAATTTTCACACGAAGCGTATTTCCAACAGGTGCTGTAACACGGTACTCATTCGTGGTCGCACCGGAAATGTTGGTCCACGTGGAGCCATCCGAAGAAGATTGCCACTGATATGTGGTTTGTGTAATGGTTGCGCCATTTGAATTCCACTGGCCCAAGGAGGCGGTGAGGAGCTGTTGATAGTTTGGTGTTCCACTCACGGCAGGGGAGCTCACCTGGAGAGGTAACCCTCGAGGGGCCTGGGTGCTTCCAGAAAAAGCCCAAGCTCCATTCAACCCATTGAGTGCTCTTACTCGAACGTAGTAATTTGTGCCATTGGTCAGGCCAGTGATGCTTTGAGAGGTAGTCAAAGATGCGGTTCTGGTAACTGTGTTCCACGTCACGGCATCAGTTGAATACTGGATTTGATAATCGGTGAGAGAGACACCACCTGTGTTCGAAGGTGCCACCCAGGTCACAGTAAGCGTTTGATCAGTGGGAGTAACACTCACGCTCTGTGGGCCCGTTGGTGCTGATGCTGTAACTGCTGATGTTGCACTCGAATACACAATCGTGGATCCCACCGCGTTTGACCGAGTCACCTTTACACGGAGTTGTGCACCGATATTTCCCGAAACGGTCAATTGGTCACCGGTTTCACCCGTGAGATCATTCCAAGTGCTGCCTGAGTTCGTTGAATATTGCCACTGGTAGTTGGCATTACCGAGTGTTCGCCCGTTTGAGTTCCAAGAACCTGCGTTAGCAGACAGTATCGAACCGTATGACGCAGAACCAGATATTGAGGGGAGGGAAGTGTTTATTGGGTTGCTTGCCGGAATGACAGAATCACCACTAATGGCGTAAGCGCCATTACCTGCAGCAGTCACTGCTGTTACGCGGACAAAGTACCCCGTGCCGTTTGTTAGTCCTGTGATCGTGTGAGAAGTGCTGTTTGCAGAGAGGAGTTGGCTCAGGTTCCATACGTCACCATCAAGTGAATACTCAACGCGGATGCCTGAAATGGTTCCACCATTGCTCGTGGGAATACTCCAGGAGACATTGATTGAACTATCGCCAAAAACAGTGGCAAGGTTTCCTGGAGTTGACGCTAAGCCGGTTTGAATAATTCCTGATGTCTCACTGAAGGCATCGATAAATGCCCCAGAGTTGGCGCCATTAGTTTTGGAGACCTTGACTCGCAGATACTTTCCAACGTTTGTGCCTGTCAATACATATGTGCTGTTGGTAGCTCCAGAAATGTCAGACCATCCATCTGAAGGGGCGTTTCTGGTCTGCCATTGATAATTCGTGGTGGTGACGGTGGCACCATTTGAGTTCCAGCTTCCATCAGAAGCAGTAAGAATTTCACCAGCAGCATTTGCCCCACCAATTGTGGGCACAGCCGTATTTGATACCGCGCCGAAGGGCTTAACGGAAGTTGAGCTAACCGTAGATCCCCAGAAGCCATTGCTTGCAGATACTCGAACGTCGTAGTTCGTTCCGTTAGTGAGGGAACTCAGAGAGTAGGTGGTTCCCGCAATAGAACTGCTTGCCACAATCCAGGTGCTCGAAGTGCTTTCCTTATATTCGAGCTTGTATCCAGTGATGGCAGAGCCGCCATCATCGGATGGGCTGCTCCAACTCAGGTCGATGGTTTGATCGCCTGGTGTAGCTACAAAGTTGAGTGGCGCACTCGGAAGGCGTGGCAGAGTCAAGGTACTTGTTGAACTGTAAGCACCAGTCATGGTTGATACTGCGGCGACACGAAAGTAATAGGTTCCACCAGCGGAAAGGTCACTTATTGTCGCTGAAGTTTGAGTGGACGGAGTGTGGCTCCATGTTGTCACACCGGAAGCAAAAGTTGACGATTGAGAGTACTGAATTGTGTAATCACTTAGCGGATAAGTACCTGTGTTTGATGGAGCTTGCCATGAAAGCTCTACATTCCCGCTTGCGTTAGCGGATGAGGTCAAACCAGTAGGTTGATCTGGCGGAGTTGCAATGACGACGGTCTTCAGTGACGGGGTCATTGAATAATTCGCCCCTGTGACGTTTGTATTTTGTCCAGCTGGCTTAGATGGAACTAAAGCTTCATACATCCACGTTGTGCCGTAGGTGCACAAGCCGTTGTGCCAGCCGTACCAGTAATTATTTGAACCATTCTGGCGAACGAGACCGTATGTGTATGGTGAATTAGCGTTCAACATCATGCAGTGCCTGCCAGTATTGCCCAGTGGCCTCTGTAAACCAGAATTCGCGGCAGTTCTTCCCCAGTTCCAATACTCACCATTTACTGAGTAAATACCCGAGTTGTCACCACTCCAAAATTGAACTCCGTCCGCGTCTGGACCAAACCATTTCCACTGGCCTTCGACATCATCTCGCGCAGCAATCCAGGCCTGATCTTTATTTCCCGAACTAACCATGATTTGAGAGGCAAAAACATCTTCAACCTGATATCTCAGGGTTGCCAAGTAAGTAGTAACACCTGTTTGTCCATCTATAGTTCCAACAGAGGAAGCCATGGATGTTGCTGCTGCAGGAGTGGCTGCGTCATTCCTGAAAACGTAATAGTGAAACTCAATGTCTGAACCATTCATGAGAGGAATGTACTCAGACCCGTTCGATACCCACATGGTGATTGTGTCGGTACCAGTGGTTGTCGAAGAGTATTGCAAGGTTGCCAACGCCGCATTAATCGATGCAGCAGGACCAGAAATTCCTATCATTTGACCGGCAGTTCCGAGGGTGGAACTGCCGGATGTTGCGGTGTAGTTGGGAGTATTTCTAATCCCCCACACATTTGTATAACTTGTGACAGAAAGTCGTCCCGATGGATTATTCGTTCTGAGTAATACGCGAACTGTTCCGGTAATCGAGGCATTAACGCTGTATCCAGAAAGTGCTGTAATGGTGTTGAGAGGTGCTGAGTAATCAGCTGCAAAAGCAGGACTTGGGGTTGCCTGTGAAACGAAGGTACTGACTACGAGTGCTATCACTGCAATAAGCGAATAGAACTTTTTCATAATCGCAGTGGGGCGATTGATCTTCAGCACGTTCATTTTTATTTACTCCTGTTGGCGCTAAATGCGCAGCTCAAAAGAGGTGAAAACAATGAGGGTAAAACTAACCAAAATGAGCGACTCTATTCTATGGAATAGAGTCAAATTCCGCATAATTTCGCGCATTTATTACCTCAAAGTCAAGTAATCTGGGGTGGGCGGGAAGCAGCAACTATGAGCAGAGCAAAAAAGAGTTCACCTAGTGAACCTGCGCCTTTAGATGAACAATTCTGGGCACTATACGGGCTGACTAATCAGTCTGAGACCAGAGATAAGCTTGTCGCGCTGGCAATGTCTGAGATTTCCCGCCGAGGAATTCTTGATGTGAACGCACGCTCTCTGTGCGATTTGCTGGGTGTTGATTACTCCCTGGTTACCTACCACTTCGGAACTTTTGACGGGTTGCTCGCAGAAGTATTTGTGCATGCCCACGACCTATGGATAGCAAGTATCAAGGAAGCTCTCGGCCATACGTATTCTTCGCCAGAAGAGCGCATGCGGGCAGTATTGGAAGTTCAAATCAATCGAGCAATAAAGTACGGCATGGTTGTGGGTATCGCACACCTTCCTCAGGTTTCTGAAAATGTCACTCGAATTCTTGAAGAAAAGTTCCCGTCACGACTAGCAGCAGCTGTTGGTTTTTCGGTCGCCGTGATGTCCATGCTTGTCAGTGACTTAAAAGCAGGCACCATGACTGATCTTCAGATGGACCTAGTCCGTGAACCGGAAGATGTACTTCAGAGCCCCTTTGCTGCTGAAGTACCCGTTGCCATGAGAATCCAATGGGCTATGGTTGGCCCAACCCTGTGGATGACAGGTGCTGCTGGTGGAAACAAAGAAATCGCTGAGGTTGACGATCATCTTCAAGTTGAACAGCAAGTAAGAGTATTTATCGATCGCCTCATAATGAGCGCGAAAGAAAGCTAAAGAAAACACCCGCCATTTCTGGCGGGTGTTTTCTTTATGTGGAGCCTAGGAGAATCGAACTCCTGACCTCCTGCTTGCAAAGCAGGCGCTCTACCAATTGAGCTAAGGCCCCGATTGCTTTTACTACTTTACATCAAAATATAAAGAGCAATTGCGTGGGGCTACCAGGACTTGAACCTGGGACCTCTTCATTATCAGTGAAGCGCTCTAACCACCTGAGCTATAGCCCCGCTTAGGCAGATTCGAGACTACCGGAATCCCGGCGAATCTCTAAATCGAGCCTGAGTTTTTTTACTGCTGGTTGGTGAAACCGACCGAAAGACCGCCGGTAATCTTGGCTGCAGCGTTGTAAAGAACAGCGCAAATTGCACCCATTACGGTGATCACAATCAGGTTGACCACTCCAACAGCAGCAGCAGCACCCACAGTTTTACCAATGGAGGCAATGCTGTTGATGTCGAAGGAGTTGCTTCCCAGAACCTCACCAGCAACGCTGTTCGCGGTCTCGAAAATACCGGTCTGAACGAAGACTAAGTAGAGGAGCAAGGTGCCAACAACAACCACGATGAACTGTGCCAAACCGAGGAGGAAGGACATCTTGAGTGCTGACATGAAGTCGACATAAACGAGCTTCAGGCGAACCTGCTTAGCCTCAGGACCCTTAGGGGCCTTGGGCTCGCTCTTGGGAAGCTTGTCTTTGAGCTTCTGTGCCAATGCGTTACTCATTTGGTGCCTCTTCCACTACAGCGTCTCCGCTGGTTGCTTCTACTTCTTCTTCAACTGCATCTTCTGCAGATTCAAGATTACGCTCTGAATTGCGTGCGACGGCAAGAATCTTGTCGCCCTCTTCGAATCGAGCGAAGACAACACCCATGGTGTCACGTCCCTTGGCAGGAACTTCGTTCACTGCCGAGCGGACAACCTTGCCGGTTTCCAGAACAACAAGAACTTCGTCTTCTTCTTCCACGATGAGAGATCCGACCAGGTCTCCGCGGTCTTCGCTGAGCTTGGCAACCTTGATACCCAGACCACCACGGTTTTGTGTGCGGTACTGATCGGCAGAGGTGCGCTTAGCGTAGCCACCCTCGGTGACGACAAAGACGAAACCTGAGTCAGATACCAACGAGGCAGAAAGCAGACTGTCTCCGCCTCGGAACTTCATACCGGTCACACCAGAGGTGGAACGACCCATGGGGCGCAGTGCTTCATCGGTTGCGGTGAAGCGGATGCTCATACCCTTGCGTGAAACAAGAAGAACGTCCGAGTCAGCTTCGAGAAGAAGTGCTGAGACGAGCTCGTCACCTTCACGCAGCTTGATGGCGATGATGCCTCCGGTGCGGTTGGTGTCGTACTCAGTCAGTGCGGTCTTCTTGATCAGGCCATCACGAGTTGCCAGAGCAAGGTACTGAGCCGCCTGGTAATCGCGGATGTCGAGAATCTGGGTGACCTGCTCATCAGGCGCGAGCGCCAACAGGTTGGCGATGTGCTGACCCTTCGCGTCACGTCCTGCTTCTTGAACTTCATAGGCCTTCGCGCGATAAACGCGTCCGGTGTTCGTGAAGAACAACAGCCAATGGTGTGTGGTGGTGACGAAGAAGTGCTCCACCACGTCATCTGCACGGAGCTGCGCTCCCTTGACGCCACGGCCACCACGGTGCTGACTGCGGTAGTTGTCGCTGCGGGTGCGCTTAATGTAACCACCACGGGTAACGGTGATGACCATTTCCTCTTCAGGAATGAGGTCTTCCACGTTCATGTCACCGTCGAAGCCAGGCATGATCTCGGAACGACGGTCGTCACCGTAACGGGCAACAATGTCAGTGAGTTCTTCAGAGACAATCTCACGCTGGCGAGAAGGGCTAGCCAAGATGGCGTTGAACTCAGTGATTTGAGCTTCCAGTTCGTTGGCTTCGTCGATGATCTTCTGGCGCTCGAGAGCTGCCAGACGGCGCAGCTGCATCTCCAAAATGGCACGTGCCTGCAACTCGTCAATCTTGAGGAAGTCGATCAGGCTGTCGCGAGCATCTTCAACAGTCGAGCTCTTGCGAATCAGTGCAATAACTTCGTCGAGAGCATCCAGTGCTGCAAGGTAACCCTTGAGGATGTGCATACGTTCTTCTGCCTTACGCAGACGGAACTGCGTGCGACGAACAATGACATCAATCTGGTGCTCGACCCAGTTGGAGATGAATCCATCAATAGCGAGGGTGCGAGGAATGCCATCAACGATGGCCAGCATGTTTGCGCCGAAGTTTTCCTGAAGCTGAGTCTGCTTGTAGAGGTTGTTGAGAACAACCTTGGCAACAGCATCACGCTTGAGCACGATAACCAGACGCTGACCGGTACGACCCGAGGTCTCATCGCGGATATCCGCGATACCGGTGATCTTGCCATCCTTGACCAGCTCCGCGATCTTGATCGCGAGGTTGTCAGGGTTGACCTGGTAGGGGAGCTCGGTCACTACGAGGCAGGTGCGACCCTGTAGTTCTTCCACATTGACCACGGCACGCATCGTGATGGAACCACGTCCGGTGCGGTAGGCGTCCTGGATTCCCTTGATGCCGAGAATCTGTGCACCGGTGGGGAAGTCAGGTCCCTTGATGCGAGAGATGAGGGCTTCCAGCAACTCTTCACGCGTTGCGTCAGGGTTTGCCAGTGCCCAGAGTGCACCTTCGGCAACCTCACGCAGGTTGTGAGGAGGAATGTTGGTGGCCATACCCACGGCAATACCAACTGAACCGTTGACCAGCAGGTTGGGGAAGCGCGAAGGCAGAATCGAAGGCTCTTGGGTGCGACCGTCGTAGTTGTCCTGGAAGTCGACGGTTTCTTCGTCGATATCGCGAACCATTTCCAGCGCCAGCGGAGCCATCTTGGTTTCGGTGTAACGAGGAGCAGCTGCAGAGTCGTTACCGGCAGAGCCGAAGTTACCCTGACCGAGAGCCAGTGGGTAGCGCAGCGACCAGGGCTGAACCAGACGAACCAGTGCGTCATAAATAGCCGAGTCACCGTGCGGGTGGAACTGACCCATGACGTCACCGACGACACGTGCACACTTGGAGAATGCCTTGTCGGGGCGGTAGCCACCGTCATACATCGCGTAAATCACACGGCGGTGAACGGGCTTGAGGCCGTCACGAACGTCGGGAAGTGCGCGGCCCACGATCACGCTCATTGCATAGTCGAGGTAGGAACGCTGCATCTCGAGTTGCAGGTCTACCTGCTGGATGCGGTTCTCTCCATTTTCGTCAGTGGTGACGAGGTTGTCGTTAGATGTCAAGGAAACGCACATCCTTTGCATTCTTCTGGATGAAGTTTCGACGTGATTCCACGTCTTCACCCATCAGGGTTGAGAAAATTTCGTCGGCTGCAACAGCGTCATCCAGGGTGACCTGGAGCAGGGTGCGCGTTTCGGGGTTCATCGTGGTATCCCAGAGCTCGCGGTAATCCATCTCACCGAGACCCTTGTAACGCTGGATTCCGTTGTCCTTAGGAATCTTGCGACCAGCTGCGAGGCCAGCTTCAAGCTGGCGATCGCGCTGTTCGTCGGAGTACACATACTCGTGATCAGCGTTCGACCACTTCAATCGATACAGCGGTGGTTGTGCGAGGTAAACATAACCGAGCTCAATCAGTGGCTTCATGTAACGGAACAGCAGAGTCAGAAGCAAGGTGGTGATGTGCTGGCCATCAACATCCGCATCGGCCATGAGCACAATCTTGTGATACCTGGCCTTCTCAGGGTTGAAGTCTTCGCCCACGCCTGCACCGAATGCAGTGATCATCGCCTGAACTTCGTTGTTAGCGAGTGCCTTATCCAGACGAGCCTTCTCTACGTTGAGGATCTTGCCTCGCAGGGGAAGAATCGCCTGGGTGTCGGGGTTACGGCCCTGAACTGCAGAACCACCCGCGGAGTCACCCTCCACCATGAAGATTTCAGAGAGCGAAGGATCCTTGCTTGCGCAGTCCTTCAACTTTCCGGGCATGCCGCCACCCTCAAGCAAGCCCTTGCGGCGTGCGGTTTCGCGCGCCTTACGAGCTGCCATACGAGCAGTTGCTGCCTGCAGTGCCTTACGGATAATGTCCTTGGCCTGGTTGGGGTTGCGCTCGAACCAGTCACCGAGGAAGTCACCGGTAATGCGCTGAACGAATGCCTTCGCTTCGGTGTTACCCAGCTTGGTCTTAGTCTGACCTTCGAACTGGGGTTCACCCAGCTTGATGGAGACAACCGCGGTGAGACCTTCACGGACGTCGTCACCGGAAAGGTTTTCGTCCTTCTCCTTGAGAATGCCCTTTTCGCGTGCGTACTTGTTGACCAAAGTGGTCATCGCAGCACGGAAACCCTCTTCGTGGGTTCCACCCTCGTGAGTGTTGATGGTGTTGGCGTAGGTGTGGACACTCTCGCTGTAGGCAGTGGTCCACTGCATCGCGATTTCACATGAGATCTTCTTCTCTGTGTCTTCGGATTCGAAGTGAATGATCTCGTCGTGAACAATGTCGTTCTTCTTGATGCGGTTGAGGTACTCGACGTAGTCCATCAGACCGTTTTCGAACATGTATGAAACGGTGAGGGCGTTGCCTTCGTCGTCGATCTGGTTTTCATCGATCAAGGTGATGCGCAGACCCTTGTTGAGGAAGGTCATCTGCTGGAAGCGTGCGCGCAGAGTTTCGTAGTCGAACTCCACGGTTTCGAAGATGTCAGCATCTGGCCAGAACGTAATGGTGGTTCCGGTTTCTGTGGTGGCTGCACCCTTGGCCAAGGGGGCTTCGGGTACACCAATGTTGAAGCTCTGTGTGTAAGTGAAGCCCTGGCGACGAACCTCAACCTCGAGGTGAGAAGAAAGTGCGTTAACAACGGAGCTACCCACACCGTGCAGACCACCGGAAACGGCGTATCCGCCGCCGCCGAACTTTCCACCGGCGTGGAGGACGGTAAGAACTACTTCCACCGTCGACTTACCCTCGGTGGGGTGGATGTCTACGGGAATACCGCGACCATTGTCGATTACGCGGATACTGCCGTCTTTGCGCATGAAGACTTTAATGTCGTCACAGTGGCCGGCGAGCGCCTCATCAACCGAGTTGTCGACGATCTCATAGACCAAGTGGTGAAGACCACGGGGACCGGTCGAACCGATATACATACCGGGGCGCTTGCGAACTGCTTCAAGGCCTTCAAGAACCTGAATATTACTTGCGCCGTAATCGGCTTCTGCTGCTTGCTGTTCAGATTCTGTTGACATATGTTTCGGTGGCTCCCTTACGCACTTAACGTGACCCCTCATTCTATCTTTTGGGGGCTGGGAAAACCGGGAGAAACGGGCCGTAGGCGCGTTTTTATTTAGCGCTTGACCAGAAACCTATTTCTAGCCGTAAGTATCGCGAGGACCACGCCCTGGAATTGATTTGGGGCCACGTTTCCAGCTTGGGGCGTTGGGCCCTTGAAAGCGGATTGCGGTGACGCCGGATTCTGGGTGTGATTGAAGAACTTTTGTCAGCACTTCCGTGCGCATCAATCGAAGCTGTGTTGCCCACGCTGTGGATTCGCATGCCACGGTCAATGTGGCGTCATCAATTCCGAGCGGAGTTGTCCTGGCAGCGATGTCTGGGCCGACAATTTCTGCCCAATCTGCCAGTAGATCTGACTTTGCTAACGGAGCCTTCCAACCCAGCTGTTGGGAGAGGTTATCCAGCACATCGTCGAGACCCTTCGGGTCACGCCCGGGGGAGAAGGGCATCTCGCTGGCATGCTCTTCCGCATTACGTTTGCGGGCGCGGGCATCCCGAGAGAGTTTCACCCGGGGAGTTCCGGTGGCTTTGGACTTCAATCTGGAATACAGCGCCAAAGCTTCCGATTCTTCGGGCCCCGCCGCGTCAGCGGCGTCAGGCCCATTCGCGTTAATTTCACTCATGAGCTGGGCTTTCAGTGGAAATAGTTCCCTTTTTCACGTGAAACACTTGGGTCATTAATTCAGCAGGGACGTCTTCTGCAACTGCTGCTGTAATGAAGGTCTGCTCGAAATCAGCTACGGCCTCAGCGAGGCGCTTGCGCCGAGCGGAGTCCAATTCTGCAAAAACGTCGTCCAAAATCAGGATGGGATCGCCCAAGACTGATTCACTACGCAGCAGTCTGGCCGCTGAAAGCTTGAGGGAGAGCGCATAAGACCAGGTTTCGCCATGGCTGGCATAACCCTTGGCAGGGAGATTGTTCAAACCGAACTCAACATCATCTCGGTGGGGACCCACGAGGGTCATTCCTCGTTCAATTTCTTGAATTCGCCCAGCTTCAAGCAGGTTTCTAAACTTCTCGGCATACGCAGACGCGGATTCAGGTGCATCTATAGAGGGCTTCAGTTCAATACTCACGTCATGATCTGACCCCGCTATCGCGTGATACGCCTCACCCAATGGGCCGGAAAGATCGGAAAGTAGACGGCGGCGCTCTGCTGTGATCTCGGTGCCTAGTGTTACCAAGCGCTCATCCCAAATATCCAAAGTTCCGAGGTTTCCCGCATCGACATCTTTGACTCGCGCTGTCTTGAGGAGAGTATTTCTCTGTTTCAGGACCCGGTCATAGTCAGAAACCACCCCGGCAAGACGGGGAGTTCTTTGAATAATGAGGTCGTCCATGAACTTTCGGCGCCCAGAAGGCTCTCCACGAACCAACATGAGGTCTTCCGGAGCAAAAATCACGGTGGAAATGTAGCGAGGGAAGTCTCGAAGCTTTGCATTGGAGTGGTTGACCTGAGCTTTATTGGCACTGTTGCGGTTTAACTGAACTTCAAGCAGGATCGTGCGGCCGTCGTGTGCGAGGTTTACTCGCACAATGGCCGCATCTGATCCCTGACGGATCAGTGCAGAGTCAATACTTGTTCGATGTGAACCTAGGGTCGCCAAAAAATTGATGGCTTCGACAATGTTTGTTTTGCCCTGGCCGTTTGAGCCCACTAAAACAACAGAACCAAGCCCCGGCTCAATGTCTGCCGTGGCGTAGTTTCTAAAGTCGCGAAGACTGAGTGAGCTAACGTGCATCGCTCAGAATGTCACTTAATTTAGCGAAGAAGAAGGTTGGGCTGCAGAAGGTAGCGGTATGCATCTTCTGAAGGAGTGTCCTTCGAAGTCTGGCTTGTAATCAATACTGGGCCTGGCTTTGCAGGGTTTTCAACTGAGGTGAAACCAATACGAGTGAATTCAGAGTGAACTGCTCCCAGGCCATCCAGCAAGAAGTCTGGCTTGAGTGACACGACTACATCTGGGCCAGAAATAACAGCATCGATGGTTTCAGAAGCTTGTGCTTGCTCTCCACCAATAGCTTCAAGGGTCAAACCGTTGTTAGCGAAGGTAAAGCGCAGCGCAGCTTCACGTTCAACGACCAACTTCACACGACGAGTAGCTTCAATGAGCTCAGCGGTGTTTACTACTGCGTAGTTTTCAACTTTTTCAGGGAACAAGCGCTTGACGGGTGGGAAATTTCCCTTAATCAAGAGCGACGTCACGGTCTTGTTGTCTGCAGTAAACGCAATCAATTCACGATCGTCCTTATTGGTGATCGAAATAGAGATGTTTCCGCTGTGACCGAAGGTCTTACCAATTTCCTGGATGGTTCGTGCAGGAACAAGAGCGGTGATATCTGCAACATCACCGGTTGATTCCCATGGAATATCACGGATAGCGACGCGGTAACGGTCTGTAGCAACCAGGCTCAAGGAATTTCCTGTGATTTCAAGCTGAACACCGGTAATAACTGGAGTGACATCATCGCGTGAGGCTGCAACCGCAACCTGTGCAACAGCAGAAGAGAATTCTTCAGCAGGAAGAACACCGGTTTCTCCTTCAACCTGAGGAATAGTGGGGTATTCCTCAACAGGCATGGAAAGAAGAGTGAAATTTGCTGATCCGCAGCTGACCTGAATACGAGATTCAACGGTTTCGAATGTGACAGGTGCATTGGGAAGACGGTTGGCAATTTCAGCAAGAAGGCGGCCAGAAACCAGAACACGTCCTGGTGTCTCTACTGTCGCAGCAACTTTAGTTTGAGTCGAAACTTCGTAATCAAACGAGGAGAAAACAAGACCTTCAGTAGTTGCTTCGATCAGCACACCAGAAAGAATGGGAAGAGTAGTGCGTGCTGGGAGCATTTTGACGGCAAAAGAGACTGCTTCGCTGAGCACGTCTCTGTTTACTTGAAACTTCACCGTGGTGCCTTTCCGTAGATCCCAATTGCTGGGTCTCTCATGCTATCGCGGTTTTTTAGACACATTTAAGCCCCGAGGTAAAAGGTTATGGAAAGTGTTTATTTATTTAATTAACTCTTTAATCTTCTTAACGTCTGTGGATACTGTGCATAACTTCACAAATTCTGCCCCAGTGCTTGAAACTACATCCGCGTAAGTTGTGTCTGGCCTGTGTGTGAGAACTCACAGAGATGAACTAACTACACGAGAAGAATTCTTGTTATTCACATTAAAGAATTTTTCATACACAGGCTGCTTCGGCGATTTCCCCACATATTCACAGGGTTATCCACAGGGGGAAAAACC